>JACCSN010000796.1 GCA_013812985.1 Hyphomicrobiales bacterium
GAGCATGGTCCGTCTCCTGTTGTCTTCGGCCGGCGGGGAACGGTCGCACCCGCGTCAACATCGCAGTTCAGCCCGAACCATGCGTTTTGTGCATGGCAGCATCCCAGGCGCCCTCTTGTTGCGCCGCAGCAATCAGCGTATATCAGCGATGCCCTCATTGGGCGTTTCCTCCCTAGACTTGGGCCGCCGGCATCTCGCCGCGCGGCCCTTTTTTCCGTCCAGGCCAGACCGAGCAAAGCCCGTAAAGCGGCTGAAAAGCCACGCTCGACTTCGTCCTGTCGGCGACCTGGCGATTCCGACTTCACACGCCCTTGTTGCGCCGCAATGCCCGCCCTATCTCGACGGTGCCCTCTTCGGAGGGCGTTTCCTCCCTAGACTTGGGCCGCCGGCGACCGCCGCGCGGCCCCTTTTTCCTCGCGCTCCTACTCGGACATGCGCGTTTCCTTTACCGCGCCCTGCAAAGCTGGGTCCGTCAATCGGGATCTCGAATGGAATCAGCCTGGTGATCTCCGCGCTTCACGACGTGTTCGCCTGGCTGCAAGCGGCGCTGCCGTTTCCGCCGGCGTTCCTCGTCATCGTTCCGGTGTTCTTTATCGCCTGGCAGTTCTTCAGCGACAACGGCGATGCCGGCGAGGGCTGCGCCCGCAACGGCTCGGGCAGCCAGTTCGACCTCCAATGGGGCGACGGCAGCGGCGGAGACGGCGGCGATTGATCTTCGCCTCCCTACCGCCCTACTGCCCTACTGCCCTCCTTCACAGCCCCCTTACCCTCGGCCGCCCCTCCCGCGTCAGCATCAGCGACGACAACGCCCAGACCAGCGCATCCAGCCGGTCCGGCGAGCGCCCCGACGACAGCCCGCCCAACCCGAAATCGCACATCTCATCTTCCAGCGCCGGAAACGCGCCGACATGCTTCACCCGCCCCTGCTCGTAAAGCGCCGCCACCGGCTCGGCGCGCAGAAGCTTGCCGCGCGTCGCCCGCACCTTCTCCACCGGCACGCTCGCATCCGCGCCGCGGATCACCGCCTCCACCATGTCGCCGCCCTGGTTCACCTCCGCCACGATGCGGTCGGCCTCCAGCCGGTGGTAGACGTCGACGACCCGCTTCGCCCAGCCTGCCGGCGTCAGCCGCTCGGCGCTGGCGTCGAGAAGCACATAGCCCGTCCCGTCCCGCGAAATCCCCGCCGCCACGATGCCGCAGGCGTCGGAGCGCTCGCCCGATCCCGCCGGCGGGTCCACCGCCACGACGACCCGCCTGAGCTCCGGATGCCCGCCGACCCGGCACGCCTCGATCCCGGCCCGCCGCCACAGCGCATCCGTCCGTTCCTCGATGATCTCCGCCAAGAGCTCCTGCCGGCCGAGTCGCGTCCCCTCGTAGCGCGCCACGATCGTCTCGAGGAACGCCGGCGCCAGGTTGTCCCGGTTCGCCACCGTCGCCGCCTTGGTCACCCGCGTCCCCGCCTCCGCCAGGAGCCGCTTCAAAAGCGGGATCGGCCGCGGCGTCGTCGACACCATCTGGCGCGGCCGCGTTCCTAGCCGCAGCCCGAATTGCAGCATGTCCCAGGTATCCTCGACATGCTTCCACTTGGCCAGCTCGTCGCACCAGGCGGCGGCGAATTGCGGGCCGCGCAGGCTTTCCGGGTCCTCCGACGAGAACGCCTGCGCCACCGCGCCGTTGCCCCAGGTGAGCTGCCGTTTGGTGGCGTTCCAGCGCGGCCGCCCGCCGCCATCTTGAAGCCCGAGCAGCCCCGACACCCCCTCCACCATGACGGCCCGCACATCGCCCAGCGTCTCCCCGACCAGCGCGATCCGCTCCACCGCGGTTTCCGCGAAGGGCGGCAGCCCCAGCGCCAGGCCATGCACCCATTCGGCCCCGGCGCGCGTCTTGCCCGCCCCGCGGCCGCCCAGCATCAGCCAGGTCGTCCAGTCGCCCGCCGGCGGCAGCTGGTCGTCCCGCGCCTGGAACACCCAGTCCTCCGACCGGACGACCTCGTCATCCGTCGCTTGGCGGATTTCCGTCCGAAAGTCCTCGTTCCCGGCGAATTCGAAGTATGCGCCTCTCGAGATCAGCCCGCTTTTGAGCGATATCGGCGGCGGAATAAGTTCTGGCG
>JACCSN010000817.1 GCA_013812985.1 Hyphomicrobiales bacterium
TGTGGCCGAGCCCTTGCGCGAAATCATGCGCGGAAAGCCCGATGCGGCGCTCCGGCGGGTCCAGCGCCAAGGCCGCTCGCATCGGCCGCGACAGGAGCGGGTCGAGCCGCGTCTGCCCCGGCCAGCTGCCCTCGTTCAAGCCGCCCAGCACGATGGTGTCGACGGCCTGGAGCCGGGCTTCCAGCGTCCCCCAGATATGGATGCGCGGGTCGACGCCGCCGCGGCGGCGCACGGCGACGCCCTCGCCCAGCGCGGTGAAAAGGTCCGGATAATCCGCCGGGCTCACATCGGGTCCCGACCCGCCGCTCTCGCGCAGCTCCTCGAAAGACCGCGCCAAGGCTTCCGTGGCTTCGTTCGCCGCAAAACCAGGGGAGCTGCCGGCTTCGTCGCGAGTCGCTTCCGTCAAAGCGGCGAAATGAGCTTCGACCAGGGCCGACAGCGGCGCGGCCGGCATCTCGGCCAGCTCCTCGAGCGGGCGTAGAGCCGTTGCCAGACGGTCGAGCAGGCCCGCGGCGGCGCGCCAATCGTCACCGGAAAGGTGGCGCGATGCCGCGCTCGTATATGTCCGGCGGGCGCCCTCGCGTTTCTCAGCCCGTGCCTTCGCCAGCAAGTCGAATGCATGCCGCATCGGACCCAGCCCCGGCTTCAGCCGCGGGCCGCGCAGGACGGCGCGCTCCAGGGTCCGCGCGGCGCGGCGGGCCTCCGATGGCGGCAGCCCGAACGTGGCGAGCGGGTGCTTGGCGAGCGCCAGGATCGTCTCAGGCTCTGCGCCATGGAGGCCCGCCTCCGCCACCAGGCGCGCCAGCACGCCGGGCGGGGTGATCGTCAAGGGCCGACCGGCGGAATCGGCGACGTCGATGTCCCAGCGGCGAAGCTCGACCGCCACCCGGCGGGCCAGGCCGCGGTCCGGGGTGACAAGCGCCGCGACCTTCCCGGGCGTCTCGGCAGCCTCGCGCAGGATGACCGCGACGGCCAGCGCCTCCTCACGCTCATTCGCCGCTTCCACAACGCCGGCATGCTCAAGCGCGGCGGTGTGTTCGGCCGCGGACGTGCTCGCGCGGTCGCTCCAGCGGTCGGTCGTGCCGGCAGGCCGCATGGCTTCGGAGACGAGCCAGGCACGCTGCGCCAGCTCCGGCGGGGCAAGGCCCAGCGGTTGCACCTCTTCCCGGCGCAAGCCGAAGCTCTGCAGAAGCAGTTTCAGGCCATATTGCGGGTGGCCGGCGCCGGCCGGCTCACGCTCGCTCGGGCCGATCTCCGCCCAACTCTCGGCGTCGAGGTTCTGGTCGAGCCCCGGCAGCACCACCGCTCCATTCGGCTGGCGGGCGATGGCGGCCAGGAGCGCGGCGGTCGCCGGCACGGAGCCGGTCGAGCCGGCGGCGATGACGGGCGACGGCGAGCCCGCCGTTGCAAGCCGCTCCGCCTCGGCGCGGATCAGCGCGTCGCGCCGCGCGCCGGGGTCCAGGAGCCCGCGCTCCGCCAGGTGAGCCGGCCAGAAGGTGGTGGCGATCTTCAGGAATTCGAGCGTGATCTCCCAGAAACGCGCGAGGTCCGCCGGAATGCCTGAGAAGAGCCCGCTCCACGCAGCGGGATCGGCGCCAACCTGGTCGATCAGGCGGCCCAGCGCGCTCGCCAGGCGTGCGGCGTCGGCTGGCGAAGCGGGAACGAGGAGCTCCTCGTCCGGAAGTTCCGCCGCGCTGCGGACCAGCGCGCCCGACCAGCCGAGCACGAGCCTCGTCAAGACAAGTTGGCGCTCCGTGGTGGAGACCGCCGGCGGCAGGTCAGGCGCGTCGCTCTCGACGGGATCGCCGTCCTCATCAAGGTCGCCAAGAGTGCGAATCCGTGGCAGTAGGAGCGGCCGGCCGAGGCGAATGAGGAACCGCTCGCGGATGGCGCGGGCGGCGCGCCGCGTCGGCAGGTAGAGCGTCGTGTCGGCGAGCGCGAAAGGGTCGTCGGCCGAGAAGCCCTCGACCAGGCGTCCGCCCAGGAGCGCCTCGACCAAGGTGTCGAGAAACGGCGCGCCGGCCGGGACCGTCCAGACGTGGGGCGTCGCGGCCATCGCCTCAGGCGGCGCTCGCGGTCAGCGCGTTCTCAGCGGCGGCGACCGCGGCCGGCGTGTCGACATTGATCCAGACGCCGTCCATGCGGACCCCGAACAGCCGCCCCGATCGGATGGCGCGATCGAAGAGCAGGTTGAGCGAGAAGGCGCCGTCCGGGCTGTCGTCGAACAGGCGCGGATGCAGGATGGCCGCCCCGGCATAAGCGAACGGAGCGACCGTGCGCTCCATCCGGCGCTCCAGCCTGCCGCCGCCGTCGAGGAAGAAATCGCCGCGGCCGACATAGCCGATCGATGACACGGTCGAGGCGAGCAAGAGGAGGGCGTCCATCCGCTCGCCGTCCCACCCGCCGGCCAGCCAGTCGAGGTTCGGCCGGACCCCTTCCAGCC
>JACCSN010000836.1 GCA_013812985.1 Hyphomicrobiales bacterium
GATGTGGCGCTCGCGTCCCAACCCGGCCCACCGGCGACTTCGATCCCAAATCACGGAGCGGGGCTGCCGCTTGCAAAATAGCGGAGCGAGCGCGACAGATCTTGTGCTTCGTAGCCGCGGCCGATCACCACCACCGCATTGTCCTCGCGGCCGTCCGCGTCATCGCTCTCCGGCAGGATCTCGGGGGACGGCACGATCCGGCGCACGCTTTGCAGGAGCAGCCGGCCGGCCGGGGTTCGCACCACGCCCTTGACCCGCATCACATCGTCGCCGCGCGCGTGCAGCAAGGCGCTGAGCCAGACGCTGAACGCGGTCCAGTCGACACTTTCGTCGATGATCAACTTAGTGGCGAAGATCCGCGGCCCGGCCGCCGCTAGGCCGCCCAGGGCCGGCAAAGCTTCGGCGGTGGCCGCCGCGAAATCCGGCAGCGGCTGCGCCGACCCGCGCACCGCGCCCGAAATATCCGCGCCCGGATTGAGCTCGCGCAGCGTCGCCGACAGCTTGCCGAGAGCCGCATCCGCGGCTTCGTCGATCTTGGTCACGACCAAGCGGTCGGCGACCTCGACCTGGCGGCGGCCCAGCCGCTCGGAGCGCAGCTGGTCGAGGCCGTGGACCGCGTCCACCGCCACCACGATCTCGCTTACGACGATATGGTGGACGAGGACGGGGTCGCTGCGGATCGCCTCGACGATACGGCCCGGATCGGCGAGGCCGCTTGTCTCCAGCACAATCCGCTCAAGTCGGGGTCTCGGCGCATCATCGCCGACGCGACCGTCGGCGATGACGCGCAGCAAGTGCAGGAGCGTTTCGATCTTCTCGCAGCAGGCGCAGCCGCCGGCGAGCACCGCCAGTCTGGTCGACTTGCCGAGCAGGAGGTCGTCGACCGGCACGTCCGCCGCCTCATTGACGACCACGAACGCATCCTTCAGCATCCCGTGATGGAGCTGGTGGCGCAGCCAAGTCGTCTTGCCGGATCCAAGGAAGCCGCCGAGGACGGTCAGCTTCATCCGGCCTTCGATGGGTTCCGGCACCTCAAGCCCCTTTATGCCGCGTCCACGGCCGGGGCGCCGATGAACCGCGGATCGAGCGGGTCAATGCGCTGCCGGCCGAGGCGCTCCGCCGCCGTCCAGAGCTCGGCCAGATCGGCTACGATGACCTGGCTTCCTGTCAAGTTAGCGAGCACGATTCCCGGCGTCTGAATACTGTCATGCGCGCTGAATCCGAAAGCGGGCAGGATGGATTGCAGAACCTGCATCCGCCGGAAGCGCGCCCGCACACGCTCGTGCGGGGAAGGGCCGAATCCGGCCTCGGTCCAGTGTCCGGGCGCGGCCGGAAATCCGCAGGTCGCGCACATTGTCCTCTCCGCGCCTGGAACGAATGTCGAGATCAAATCACCTCGGGACGAGCCTTGCCATCGAACGGATATCTGCCTCGGAAGTCTTCGGCGATCTCCTCGAACGTCGCCCAGCGCACGCCCTCATGGCCGTTGATATAATCAATCAGCCGCTCAAGCATCATCAGGACCTGCGGGCGGCCGCTCACGTCCGGGTGGATAGTAAATGGGAACACGGCGTAATCCATCTCGCGGTAAACCCAGTCGAACTGATCGCGCCACAACTCTTCAATGTCGCGTGGATTAACAAAGCCGTGGCTGTTGGGCGCCTTTTTCATGAACATCATGGGCGGCAGGTCGTCGACGTACCAATTGGCTCCGATCTCCACAAGGTCGATTTCGTTTCCGTGCTTCAGCGGCTTCATCCACTCCTCGGCCCGCCTGGAATAGTCGATCGTGGTCCACGAATCGCCGACCCGCGCATAGAAGGGCTGGAAATCGCGGTAGCCCTGGCTGTGATCGTATTTGAAGCCATATTTCTGCAGCAGCGCAGCGGTGGACCCCGACATCTCCCACCAGGGCGCGACATAGCCGCGTGGGCGCCGGCCGGAGAGCTTCTCGATCAGCTCGATCGATTTGACGAGCACCGCCTCTTCCTGGGTGGGCGTCATGGCGATCGGGTTCTCGTGTAGGTAACCGTGCGCGCCGATCTCATGGCCTTCGTCGGCGATGCGCTTCACCTGGTCGGGAAACGTCTCGATGGAGTGGCCGGGAATGAAAAAGCTCGTCCGCAGACCGTATTTCTTGAAAAGGTTGAGCAACCGGATGTTGCCAACCTCGCTGGCGAAGATGCCGCGCTGGATGTCCGATGGGGAATCAGCACCGCCGTAGGAGCCGATCCAGCCTGCGACGGAGTCGATATCGGTGCCGAACGCGCAAAGGATTTCCTTCTTGGCCAAAGTCAGCTCCTCCTCAAGGCACGACATCAATGGCGAAGGCGGCTCGTTCCCGCGGGCGCTCGCCTCCGCGTAATCCGGCGACTGTCGACTATGACGACCGTTGTTGCAACATCGCTGGAGCGATTCTGGCCTGGCGCAAAATGGCATCTGCGATGTTGATGAAGCACCTGCGACACTCGCTGCGCGACCCGATAGCCGGACGCGACGAGCAGGCGCTGGCGTCGTGCTGCAGCCGATAGCTATTGACTCCGGCTGCTCCTGGCTACGATTTTGCCGGCAGTTTCTCCCTTGATCGGCACTGAAATCGCATGAACCCACTACGGATAATCATCGCTGACATGGCTTTCGACGCCAGGCTGGAGGCCGATGCCGCGCCGCGCACCTGCGAAGCGTTTATGACTCGGCTGCCGTATGTGGGGCGGATCGTGCATGTCCGCTGGAGCGGCGAGGCCGTGTGGATGCCATTGGGCGATTACGCGTTCGGCGTTGATTACGAGAACCACACCAGCTTTCCAGCGCCGGGTCAGATCATTCTATTCCCCGGTGGCATCAGCGAAACGGAAATCCTGCTCGCCTATGGCGGCGTCCGTTTCGCCAGCAAGGTGGGCCAGCTCGCCGGAAACCACTTCATAACGATTACATCGGAACTGGAGAGGCTGCCGGAAATCGGCCGGCGGACGCTTTGGGAAGGCGCGCTGCCGATCCGTTTTGAACTCGCCTGAATTACTGCAGCCCGGCGGAGCGGAGCTCGGCAGCCGCGGCCGGATTCACGTCGAAATCATCTTCTTCTCGATGCCGACGCCGGCCGCCAGGGCGCGCTCGTATTCGAGCGGCACGGTGGCGGAATCCTGGAGCGCGATGCCGGTCGAATCGAACAAGGTGATCTCGTCGTCCGAGGTCCGGCCGGGCTTCTTGCCGGTGATGATCTCGCCGATCTCGCCGGCGATGTCGGCCTCGGTGATCAGGCCCTCCGACAGCGGCACGTTGATCTCGCCGTCGGTGCGGCACTGGCGAATATCGTCGACGAAGATGCGGGCGCGCTGCAAAAGCTTTCCCTCAATCTCCTGATCGCCCTTCTTGTCGGCCCCGACAGCGGCGATGTGGGTGCCGGGCGAGATCCATTCCGCCTTGACGACCGGCTCGCGGGCCGGGGTGATGGTCACTACCACGTCGGCGCCGCGCACGACCTCTTCCACGCTGGTTGAGGTGCTGATCTCGAAACCGTCGTATTTGGGCTGCTGCTGCTTGACAAAATGGTCGAGCGTGGACTGGCTGCGGCTCCACACCCGCACCTCCTCCCACGGGAACACGACGTTGAGCGTGGCGAGCGCGCCTTCGGCCATGTTGCCGGCCCCAACGATCGCCAGCTTTCGGGAATCCTTGCGCGCCATCCATTTGGCCGACACGGCGGCGGCCGAGCCGGTGCGCATGACGGTGTGGTAGCTGCCGTCGACGATGGCGAGCGGAAATCCCGTCTCCGGGTGAGTATAGATCAGGATGGAGAACACAGTGGGCAGGTTGAAGCGCGAGCGGTTCCACTCGCGGATCGACACCCACTTGCAGGCCGCCGCGTGCGGCTCCTCGATGTAGGACGGCATGGCTTCCCACTCGCCGGGAAACCGGTCGAGCACGATGTGGCTCTTCGGATCCATGTAGAAGCGGCCCTCGCCGTGCATCCGGTAGGCCTGCTCGACGCAGTCATTATATTCCGCCGGGGTCAGCAGCCCAATCATCTCGCTGCGGCCCAGGATCAGTGTCTTGCGGTTGGCCCAGTTTTCCATCGGCTCTCCCCTTTATTGTCTGCCGCCATCCACGCCCTCATCATGAGGCGCCCACAGCGGGCCTCCGGAGGATCGGATGCGATACGCCAGATGGACCCTCGTGGTTCCAGGCTCGCTTCGCTCGCACCTCACCATCAGGGCGTTGGCGCTATCACCTACGTCTTGAGGCAAACTGCGTGCGCGTCCGTCACACGCCGATCGGCATGTGGTCGGGCGAGCGGCTGATGGCGCGCGGGGCCGTGAGTTCTTTCCATTTGGAGAGCGCCTGGTTCACGGCCGGAAACGGCCGCCGCTTGATCTCCTTGCCGCGTCCAGGGCGCGGCTGGTCGTTCTTGCCGTGCGACCAGACGACTTCGCCGCGTGAGATCGTGTAGCGAGCCAGCCCATTCACCTGGAATCCTTCGAAGACGTTGTAATCGATGATCGATTTCTGGTTGGCCGCCGAGATGGTCTTGGACAGTTTCGGATCCCAGACGACAAGGTCGGCGTCGGACCCGGGCAGGATGGCGCCCTTGCGCGGATAGATGTTCAGTATCTGGGCAATGTTGGTCGAGGTCACGGCGACGAACTCGTTCATCGTGATGCGCCCCTTTTCCACTCCCTTTGTCCAAAGGACCGAAAGCCGATCCTCGAGCCCGCCGGTGCCGTTGGGAATTTTGGTGAAATCGCCGAGGCCGGTGCGCTTCTGCTCGCTGGTGAAGGCGCAATGGTCGGTGGCGACCACCTGCAGCGAGCCGGCGGACAGGCCCGCCCACAGGCTGTCCTGGTGCGACTTATCGCGGAACGGCGGCGACATGACCCGGCGCGCCGCATAGTCCCAATCGCGGTTGAAATATTCCGTCTCGTCCAGCGTCAGGTGCTGGATCAACGGCTCGCCGTAGACCCGCATGCCTTTTTGACGCGCCCGGCGAATGGCTTCGTGGGCCTGCTCGCTCGATGTGTGGACGATATAGACCGGCACGCCCGCCGCGTCGGCGATCATGATCGCGCGGTTGGCTGCCTCCCCTTCGACCTCGGGCGGGCGGGAGTAGGCGTGCGCCTCCGGGCCGGACAGGCCTTCGGCCATATACTTCTGCTGCAGGGCGGCAATGATGTCGCCGTTCTCGGCATGGACCAAGGGCAGCGCGCCCAGGGCGGCGCAGCGCTGGAACGACGCGAACATCTCGTCGTCGTTGACCATCAGCGCGCCTTTGTAGGCCATGAAGTGCTTGAAGGTATTGATGCCGCGCTCGACGACCTTGCCCATCTCGTCGAAATGCTTTTCCGACCAGCCGTTGACGCACATGTGGAACGAATAGTCGGAGGAGGCTTGGCGGGTGGCCTTCTCCTCCCAATCGGCGAGCGCGGCGAGCATGCCTCCCGGGCCGGGGATGACGAAATCGACGATGGTGGTCGTGCCGCCGGACAGGGCGGCGAAGGTGCCGCTCTCCCAGGTCTCGGCCGCCGTGGTGCCCATGAAAGGCATTTCCAGATGCGTGTGCGGGTCGATGCCGCCGGGCATCACGTAGGCGCCCTCGGCGTCCACCACCGTATCGCCTTTGAGGTTCTCGCCGATGGCGGCGATCTTCTCGCCCTCGACCAGGATGTCCGCTTCGTAAGTCCTGTCCGCGGCGACGATGGTGCCACCCTTGATCACTGTCGACATTTTTGGCTCCCGAGACTCTGTTGTTCCGTTCAGGCTCGCTTCAGGCCACCCGCGCCGGGCGCAGGGGCTCCGCATCCTCCTCCGGCGGCGGAATGGCGCCCTTGCGCTCGACGATCAGGCGATAGGCCTCCGGCTCGCGATGCTTGGCGAAATTGAAGATGGTCTCGCGATAGCGCTTGCCGAGATCGAGGTCGCAGCGGGCTGTGATGATCTCGTCTTCAAGCGAGACCGCCTGGGCGACGATTTCGCCGGACGGCGCGACGATGACGCTCTGCCCGACCATTTTGGAGCCTTCCTCGTTGCCGCATTTCGCGGTGCCGACCACCCACGTGGAGTTCTGGTAGGCTCCGGCCTGCATCGACAGGTGATTGTGGAAGCTGGTCAGCCCGTCGATATCGGGGTGGCCGGTATGGTCGAACGGCGTGTTGTATCCGAGCATGACCATTTCGACGCCCTGCAGGCCCATCACGCGGTAGGTTTCGGGCCAGCGGCGGTCGTTGCAGATGCACATGCCCATGACGCCGCCAAAGCCGCGCCAGACGGGAAAGCCGTAATCGCCGGGCTCGAAATAGCGCTTTTCCAGGTGCTGGTGCGCACGGTTTGGTTGCGGCTCCGAATGACCGGGCAGGTGCACCTTGCGGTATTTGCCGATGATACGGCCGGCGCGATCGACCAGGATCGAAGTGTTGAAGCGGCGCTTGCGCCCGGCCTCCTCGGCCAGTTCCGCGTAACCCAGATAGAAGCCGATGCCGAGTTTCTTGGCTTCCTCGAACAGGGGAGCGGTATCCGGCCCCGGCATGTCGCGCTCAAAAAAGCTGTCAAGCTCCGCCTCATCCTCGATCAGCCAGCGCGGAAAGAACGTGGTGAGCGCCAGCTCGGTGAAGACGACCAGCTCGGCGCCGCGCCCCTTCGCCTCGCGCATCAGGGC
>JACCSN010000851.1 GCA_013812985.1 Hyphomicrobiales bacterium
CGATAATATTGGGCAGCGCGGCAACAGGTGATGCTCGTTGCTTCATTCAGATTAAGAATTACGGATCGACTCCCGCCTATCAACTCAGAGCTTGGTCTAGGTTTCGCATCAAATTTTCCAAGGAAGAGCGTCCTTTTGCTGAGACTAGCGAGACCAATGCCGTTTCTATCCTCGGCCCAGGAGGGACAATGGATCAGGAGAGGTTGGTGAGCATTCCGGCGAACCTTGTTCACGACGTCATTCGCAGACACCGTAGGATATATGTCTGGGGACGCGTGGACTATGTTGACGCCTTTGATAAGCCACGTCATTTTACTTTCAAATGTGGCATTAGCGGCAGAACTAGGCAAATCGCATTCAGCAACCACAAAGGCGAAGGATGGGGACTGAGTCCATACGAGGACGCACAAGACGCCAATTAGCGTTGCGGCGACCGCCCGCGTTCTCACAGCCGCACCCGGCCTTCCGGCCCTTGGTGCGCTTGATACATAAGGCCGGATAGTCCATCGCCGCGAGGTGGCGGACCAGATCGGGGACCACCGCCGCCTCGCGATAGAGCGGAACCAGCACCGTATAGGAGGGCAGGCGCGCGGTCGGCACGGCCTCCAGCCTGAGCGGCCGCAACGGGCTGAACGCCGCCGCCAGCTTCCAGAAGCTGCAATTGAAGAAGAACATCGTGCCAAGGAACAGAAGCGTCTGCGTCGCCGCCGCCGGGGCAAGCATGACAAGCGCGAGCGCCGCGGCGAGAAGCGTGGCGCGACCTCGCATCGCTTCCTCGGCGCCAAGGTCCCTGGCGGAGAAGCGGGGCATGACCTGCGCTAGCCGGTTCACGGCGTAATGGGTGAGCGCGGTTTTACGCCGGGCGAGCAGGAAGCCGCGGATCGTCTCCGGGGCGGCGATCAGGATGCGGTCCTTGAGAGAGGGCGTTTGTTTCAGCCTGGCGGCAAGGAGCGCGATCTCGTCGGTTCGGGGCGCCATCGCGACCACTGATCTGCCGCCGATCTCGACGAGGACGTAGGACGCGAGGCGGACGGCCTCGGCGGTCACGAAGCCAAGTCGGTTGGGCAGGCGCGCGTCGTCGAGATTGGCGACGAAGTTGAGACCAAGATCTTGCGCCAATAACGCCCAGTAGCGGTTCGGATCGAAGCCGATCGCGAAAAGCTCCCGGCTCGGCTCGGTGCCCCGCCGCGCAGCCAGGCTTGCGGCGAGGTTGAGGACGTGGAGCGGGATGCCCCGGCGCGCCAAAAAGGCGATGTCTGGCGTGAGGGAAGGCGGCCGGTCAAGGGTTCGGCTCCGGGCGCGCCAATCCGCGTGCCGCGGCCCCGCCTCGCTGGCGATGAGGGGGCTGCGACTGACGGCGGTTCGGTCCGCAGCGCCACGGCCAGCTACCTGAAATCCCGCGACCCGCAACGACGCCCCCGCGCCTGCCCAGCTCAGGCGGAGTTTTCTCGTTTTTCCGGATTTTTCATAGTCTTTTAACCATTCGAGCGCAGCGCAGGCTGCACCCGGCATTAAGTGTGCTTTCCGTGTCACGCCTCGGCGGAAATCGCGAAGTGAAAACGCATCGCCTTCTTTGCGCCCGCGGGCTCGGCTAAGCGGGCCTTCATGAAGCAAGGATCGCGGGGCGGGGAAGGTTCGCCGAGCGGGCGCGAGAAGCGGCTTTCGGAGGCGCTGAAGGCCAATCTGACGCGACGGAAGATGCAGCAGCGTGAACGATCCGCAGCGGGCTCGACCGGAATCGCGAGCTCCAAGCCCGCCGCCAACCCCGAGCACAATGCCAACGAAATCCGCACGACGGTTGCCGCCGACACAAATTTCGAGGAATCCGACTGATGGACCGAATTCGTATTGCGGGCGGCAGGACGCTTTCCGGGACGATCCCGATTTCCGGCGCTAAGAACGCGGCGCTGCCGCTGTTGATCGCGAGCCTGCTCACGGACGGCAAGCTGACGCTGGAGAACGTGCCCGATTTGGCCGACGTGGCGCTCCTGAAGCGCATCCTCGCCAATCATGGCGTCGATTACACCGTGAGCGGCAAGCGTCCCGGTAACGGGTCCCATGCCGGGGAAACCTTGACGCTGAGCGCCGAGACGATCGTCGACACGGTCGCTCCTTACGAGCTTGTTTCGCGCATGCGCGCAAGCTTCTGGGTGATCGGGCCGCTACTGGCGCGGATGCACGAGGCGCGCGTCTCGTTGCCGGGCGGCTGCGCCATCGGCACGCGGCCGGTGGATTTCTTCCTGTCAGGCCTGGAGGCTCTCGGCGCCAAACTGGAGATCGACCGCGGCTATGTCGTCGCCAAGGCGCCGGGCGGCCTGAGGGGCGGGCGTGTGCGGTTTCCGCATGTCTCAGTCGGCGCGACGCACACGATCATGATGGCCGCGACTCTGGCGCGCGGCGAGACAGTGATCGAGAACGCCGCCCGCGAGCCGGAAGTCCGCGACCTCGCCGGGTGCCTGATCAAGATGGGCGCTCGGATCGAGGGCGCCGGTACGGATACGATCCGCATCGATGGCGTCGACCGGCTCGACGGGGCCGTGCATCCGGTGCTGCCGGACCGGATCGAGACCGGCACTTACGCGATGGCTGTGGCGGCGACCGGCGGCGACGTGGTGCTCAAAGGAGCCGAGGCGGGGCTCCTGCACGCCGCGCTCGACGCCATCAGGCGCGCCGGGGCCGAGGTGAGCGAGACCAACGAGGGAATTCGCGTCCGCCGCAACGGGGCGGGCATCGCCCCTGTCGACGTGGCCACCGCGCCGTTCCCCGGCTTTCCGACCGATCTGCAGGCGCAGTTCATGGCCTTGATGACGCAGGCGCGCGGCACGTCGGAAATCCGCGAGACGATTTTCGAGAATCGCTTCATGCATGTGCAGGAGCTGGCGCGCCTCGGCGCCGACATCCGGCTGGACGGCCAGAAGGCGATCGTGAAAGGGGTGGAGCGGCTCACGGGCGCCCCGGTCATGGCGACCGACCTCCGCGCCTCCGTATCGCTCGTCATCGCCGGCCTGGCGGGCGAAGGGGAGACGACCGTCAACCGGGTCTACCACCTTGATCGCGGCTTCGAGCGCCTGGAGGAGAAGCTCTCCGCCTGCGGCGCCGAGATCGAGCGGCTGCGCGCCTGAAACGCCGCAACCGCTTGCCCTGCCGAGGGTGACGCCCTATCCCCTCCGGCATGGATGACGCCGGACCGCAGATGACGGGCGACGACCGCCTCCGCCTCATAGCGCTGGACGAGGAGGATCTTGGCGTCCTCTCCGCCCACATGCAGGACGCCGTCCTGAAGGTCGGCGAGATGAGCTGGATGGCCGGCGAGAGGCGCTTCGTCCTTGCGATGAACCGCTTCGCCTGGGAGGCAGGCGCAGGCGACGGCGGCCGGCGCCGCAAATACCAGCGCCGCCGCGCGGCGCTGCGGTTCGAACGCGTCGAGACGGTGAAGTCGGCGGGAATCGACCGCGACGCGAAGGAGACCGTGCTGGAACTCCTGGCCCTGAGCTTTGAGCCGCGCGAGAGTCCGTCAGGGGATATCGTGCTGCATTTCGCCGCCGGCGCCACGCTCCGCCTGTCCGTCGAGTGCCTGGAAGCGGAGCTGACGGATCTGGGGCCGGCCTGGTCCACGCCGCACGCCCCGCGGCATGTCTTGGCCTAGAGCATGCCCGTCAGGCTTGCCGCGGACGAGGCCGATTTCCCGGCCCGTTTCGCCGCGCTCCTCGCCGCCAAGCGTGAGGTGGCGGAGGCTGTGGAAGAATCGGTCCGCGCGATCATCGCGGATGTGCGCGAGCGCGGCGACGCGGCGCTCCTGCATTATACCGAGCGCTTCGACCGCCACGCGCTCGCGGCAGGTGAGCTGCGCGTGGCGCCCGAGGAGATCGCGGCCGCGGCGGCGATGTGCTCGGCGGCGATCCTCGACGCCCTGAAGCTCGCGCGCGACCGGATCGAAACCTACCATCGCCGCCAGCTGCCCGCGGACGACAGCTTCGTCGACGCGCTTGGCGTGGAGCTCGGCTGGCGCTGGAACGCGGTCGAGAGCGCCGGTCTTTACGTGCCCGGCGGCACGGCGAGCTACCCGTCATCCGTGCTGATGAACGCCGTGCCGGCGCGGGTCGCCGGCGTCGAGCGGCTGGTCATGGTCGTGCCGGCGCCCGACGGCCGGCTCAACCCGCTCGTGCTCGCCGCCGCAAACCTCTGCGGCGTCGACGAGATCTATCGAGTCGGCGGCGCGCAGGCCGTGGCCGCCCTCGCCTACGGGACGCAGACGATCGCCCCGGTGGCCAAGATCGTCGGGCCGGGAAACGCCTTCGTCGCGGCGGCCAAGCGGCAGGTCTTTGGCGTCGTCGGCATCGATATGCTGGCCGGCCCCTCCGAAGTGCTTATCGTGGCCGACGGCGACAACGACCCGGACTGGATCGCGGCCGACATCCTCGCCCAGGCCGAGCACGATCCCGCGGCGCAGGCGATCCTGATGACCGACGATCCGGGCCTGGCTGACGCTGTCGAGGCAGCGGTCGAGCGCCAGCTCGCGACTTTGCCCCGCGCCGAAACGGCGCGCGCAAGCTGGCGCGGTTACGGCGCCGTCATTTGCCTGAGGGCGCTCTCCGACGCCCTGCCGCTGATCGACCGCATCGCGCCCGAGCATCTGGAGCTTGCCGTTGCCGATCCCGGCGCGCTGGCCGCCAAGGTCCGCAATGCGGGCGCGATCTTCCTTGGGCGGCACACGCCGGAGGCGGTGGGTGATTATCTAGCCGGGCCCAATCACGTGCTGCCGACCGCGCGCTGGGCGCGTTTCTCCTCCGGCCTCTCGGTGCTGGATTTCATGAAGCGCACTTCCCTGCTTCAGCTTGACGCCGGGAGCCTGCGCGCGCTCGGCCCGGCGGCGATGATTCTCGCCACAGCCGAGGGCTTGGATGCGCACGCCCGCTCGATCGCCATCCGACTGAACCTGTGAGGCTCGCCGAGGATTCGCCGATGCCGGCCCGGATCTCATGAGCGACCCCCAGCGCCAAAGCCGGCTCGTGGCGGTCACCCTTGATCAGGCATCGATCGGCCGGGCGCCGCCGGATGTGGAGCATGAGCGCGCGGTCGCCATCTACGACCTCATCGAGGAGAACAGTTTTGCCCTTCCCGGCCATCCCGGGCCCTACCGGCTGAGCCTGTCGCTTGCCGATGCGCGCCTGCTTCTCGATATCCGCTCCGAGGACGACCGGCCGCTCAAGACGCATGCCCTGTCGCTGACGCCGTTCCGCAAGGTTGTGAAGGATTATTTCCTGATCTGCGAGAGCTATTACAAAGCGATCCGGTCCGGCTCGCCGAACCGCATCGAAGCGATCGATATGGGCCGTCGCGGCTTGCACAACGAGGGCTCGCAGGTCCTGAAGGAGCGGCTCGAGGGCAAGATCGATGTCGATTTCGACACGGCGCGGCGGCTCTTCACGCTGATCTGCGTGCTGCACTGGCGCGGCTAGCCTTGGCGGAAGATCGGGTCTCATCCGTCCTTTTCGTCTGCGGCCGCAACGCGGTTCGCTCGCCGATGGCGCGCGCTATCGCGGATCAGCTGTTTCCGGGCTGCTTCTACACACAATCGGCCGGCGTCTTGCCCGGTGTTCGCGACCCGTTCGTGGATGCGGCCCTCGCCGAGATCGGCCTTGACCTCGGCAATCACCGCCCGCATTCGCTGGATGACCTGGACGACCTCAATTTCGACCTCGCCGTCACGCTCTCGCCGGAGGCGCATCACCGGACGCTGGAGCTGACGCGCACCCAAGCGATCGACGTCGAATACTGGCCGACCGCCGACCCGACGCTTGCAACGGGCTCTCGAGAGCAGATCCTGGGGGCGTACCGGGAGCTGCGCGAGCGGCTCGCGACCCGTATCCGCGCCCGCCTGCAGCCCGTTTGCCGTTCCTCGGTTCACAGGGCCGGCGCGATGGGTTAGATATTTCGGTGTTACCCGGCCGCATCAGACACCACCAACAAGGGCGTTCGCCCTCCGGCTTCCATGCTGAACCCCGATCCCGATCGTCCGCGCCTCGTGCTCGCTTCCGCCTCGACTCGGCGCCTGCAGCTCCTGAGCCAGATCGGCATCGAGCCGGACAAGCTCATCCCGACCGATGTCGACGAGACGCCGCAGCGCAGGGAAACGCCGCGCGGGCTGGCAAGCCGGCTGGCGAACACCAAGGCCGAGGTGGCCCGGCACAATGCCGGCCGGGATCCGGATCTGCACGGCGCCTTCATCCTGGCCGCCGATACGGTGGTCGCCGTTGGTCGCCGCGTCCTGCCGAAGCCGGAGCTGACCGACGAGGCAGCCGGATGCCTGCGCCTGCTCTCCGGCCGCGCCCACCGCGTCTACAGCGCCGTTTGCCTGATGACGCCCAAGGGCAAGACGCGCACCCGCCTGGTGGAGACGCGCGTGCGCTTCAAGCGCCTGTCGCGCCAGGAGATCGAGACCTACCTTGCTTCGGGCGAATGGGAGGGCAAAGCCGGCGGCTACGCCATCCAGGGCCGCGCCGGCGCTTTCGTCACCCGCCTTGTCGGGTCCTATACGAATGTCGTCGGGCTGCCGCTCTACGAGACGATGACGCTTCTGATGGGCGAGGGCTATCCCGTCTATGACCGCTGGATGCTGCCGGCATGAAGGGGAGTGACGACCATGGCGCCAAGCCGGCGCTCGTCCGCACCGCGCGCAAATGCCCGATCTGCGGTCGGGAGGCGGTTCGCGAGTTCGTCCCGTTCTGCTCCAAGCGCTGCGCCGATGTCGACCTCCATCGCTGGCTGAACGGCGTCTACGCCATACCCGGCGAACAAGACGAGAGCGGCGAGGAGCCGGCCGGAGACGACTGAGGCGAAACGAAGGGCGGCGGATTCAGTGGGTGCTGGCCTGCCGGGCGGCGCATGCCGGGCCGTAACCGCGCATGTAATGCTTCTCGGGCCGGTAGCGGTGAGCGATCAGGCGCCGGAGCCGCTTCGGAAGTCTCTGGACGATGCTGATGAACGCCATGTGATTACGCGTAACGATTACGCTTCCCTGGGGCCGGCCGATTCCGCGGCTGGCACGCTGTCAATTTATGCGGATTTTGTTGCTGGATGCTTACACCGCCTTCACCGAACGGTTTCTGAACGGCAAGAAAAAGGGCTCGGTTTGTTTCAGGGTTAAGGAATCGCTAACTCGGGTCGAAAATGCCCAGGATCGAAGGGTTCACAAGCTCTCAGCACGAGGGCTATCTGGTGACCCGTCTTCATTCACGCCGCATCCTGAGGCGCGAGCGGCGGGCTCGCCTTGAAGGATCATCCAGGATGCGCTGGCGCCTCCGTATCCCATCCCTTAGTACAGTGCACGGCAAGCCTGCGATCCGTGCCGCGCAACTTTTCAGCGCGCCGGGCCGAAAACCTCGCGGCAGCGCCCCACCTCCCACCAGCCTTTGCTCGATTCATGCACCAGCACGTCCCTGATCGTGCCGTCGGGGAAGGTGACGATCCGCACGCCGCATTCGATGCGCGGGTTGAAGCCGCGGATGCGGTGGCCCTCCCACCAAGCGGTGTTGCCGATCAGGTCGGTGTCGACATGGCCAGGCTTGTAGGCGCTGTCCCGGCCGGCGAACCAGAGGTAGATCTGCCCGCCGGTCTCCAGCTCGCGCGAGGAGACAGGCGCGCCCCATTCGAGAAAGAACAGGTCGATGTGGACGCCGTGGTAGCGCGAGATGATCGGCCCCTGGCTCGCCACGCTTGTGCAGCCCGCGACGAGCGCGGTCAGCAGGACCAAGAGCCTCCACCTGAACATCTTAGAACCCATCCCGAAACCGCCAATCACGCTGCGCAGCCCACATCTTGAGGCCCGGAGCGCAGCGAAGCTACGCCCATCGACCTGCTCAGGACGAGGGCTGAGTTTCGGGACGGACATCTGAGCTTCTTGCGCGCCACCCCGGCACTTTCGCGTGAGAAGTGCGGCGAGATCAAGGGGCCGCGCGCCCGAACCCCGCCTGAAACCCGGCGAGATTGTCTTCCCCTGGAGCATGCTCTAGCACGCCCGCATGCCAGCCGAGACCATTCACCGCGCGAAGCAAACCCCCGGACACGCGCGTGGCGACCGCTTCGCCGAACTCCTGCGCGCGTGGCGGGACGGCGGCCGGGCGAGCCCGGCGATCATCATGGGCGTCGTCAACGTCACGCCGGATTCCTTCTCCGACGGCGGCCGGTTCGCCACGACCGAAGGCGCGATCGCGCAGGGCCGCAAGCTCGTCGAGGACGGCGCCGCGATCCTCGATATCGGCGGAGAATCGACGCGCTTGCACGCTGACCCCGTCGCTGCGGACGAGGAGCTGCGGCGCGTCCTGCCGGTCATCGAAGGGCTACGGACGACCGGCGCGCTGATCTCGGTCGATACGATGAAGGCTTCGGTCGCCGAAGCCGCGCTCGATGCCGGAGCGCACATCGTCAACGATATCCGCGGCCTGCAAGGCGTTTCCGGCATCGCCGCTGTCGCGGCGAGTTACGGCGCAGCGGTCATCGCCATGCACAATCCGGGCCTGCTCGGCTCGGCCGAGCCGCTGCCCGGCGATCCGGTCCGGCACTGCCTCGCTTACTTCGAACGTTCGATAGGGATCGCCAGGCGCGCCGGCGTCGCGGAGGACCGGATCGCGCTGGATCCCGGCTTCGGCTTCGGCAAATCGGTGCAGCAGAATCTGGAGCTCCTGGCGCGGCTTCCCGAGCTTGCGGTCCTTGGCTTTCCGCTGCTTGTCGGAACCTCGCGGAAATCCTTCATCGGCAAGGTGACGGGGCGCGGCCTGCCTGACCGCCTCATCGGCACGCTGACCGCGAACGTCGCGGCGGCGCTCCTCGGCGCGGCGATCGTGCGTGTCCACGACGTCGAGGAGCATCGGGACGCCATCCGCATGGCCGCCGCCATCCGCGCCGCCGGGTTTCCGTCAGGGCTTTCGGCTTGACGGTCGCCGTGCTCGGGCTCGGCGGCAATCTCGGCGACCGGCGCGGGCAGATCGCGGCGGCGCTGGATCGGCTCGCCCGGCATCCGCAAATCAGCGTCGAACGCGTTTCAGCGCTTTATGAGACGCCTCCCTGGGGCAAGACCGACCAGCCGCCGTTCCTGAACGCCGCGGCGCGGGTCGCGACCACGCTCACCCCGCGCGCTTTGCTCGAGGCGGTCCTCGGCGTGGAGCGCGCGCTTGGCCGCAGCCGCGGCGAGCGCTGGGGGCCGCGCAATGTCGATATCGATATCCTCCTTTTCGGCGCCGAGGCGGTCGAAGCGCCAGGTCTCCGTATTCCGCATCCGCATCTGACGGAGCGCGCTTTTGCGCTGGCGCCGCTCGTCGATGTCCTGCCGGACGCGGAGATCGCCGGTCGCCGCGCCTCCGAATGGCTGCGAGCCCTCGATACCGCCGGCATGACGGTGATGGCCGCGCCGGACTGGCACAGGTCGGCCGAGGGTCGATCAGCAGCGAGGTAGGGTTCCAGGCTGCAGCCAGGCCCTCTAGGCGTCGTGCCTGATGTAAGCAAAGCGCGGGTCCTCGGGCGTGCCGGTCAGCGCGCCTCCTTCCTTCCCGGGTTGCCAGCCGATCATCTCCTCGATCTTGGCCGCGAGCTCAAAATCCTTGTCGGTGACGCCCTTGGCGGCGTGATTCACCAGCCGGACCTCGACCCAATTGTAGGAAGCGCCGATATCCGGGTGATGCCACGCGGCCTCCGCCAGGTGGCCGACCGCGTTGATCACCATGAGCGTGCTTTTCCAGTTCGCCGTCCGGTATTTGCGGGCGAGGGAGCCGTTCTCCAGCCGCCAGAGCGGCAGGTCCCGGCGGAGCCGCTCCTCCACCTCGGCGTCGTCATAGGTTCGCTCGGCTGGCGTCTCGCTCATCGTTGATCGACCCTCCATCCTTTGCCACAGTGACGGCGCAACGGTCGTCATGCTCATCTTGCGGAGAGGCGGGCATTCGGACAACCCGCTGTTGGCCCCGCTGCGAGAGTGCGAGAGGAGCATATGCTTGAGAGCGTGAACGGGTTCAGCCTCAACGCGCTCGCCGGCGCCTTAGCCGACCGCATGGCCGAGGCGGCGGCTCAGCTCCGGATCCACGTCCAGCGCGGAACATTGGGAGAAAGGCTGATCGATTGCGGGGCAAACGTTCCGGGCGGCATCGAGGCCGGCTTGCGCCTGGCCGCCATCTCCATGGGCGGGATTGGGACGGTGAGCCTGGTCCCGTCCGAGCTGACGCCGCGCTGGCCGTGGCACGTGGCCGTGCGCAGCTCCGACCCGGTCGCCGCCTGCCTGGCCAGCCAATATGCCGGCTGGGCGCTCAAGCACGAGGACAAAGGCGGCGGGTTCTCGGCGCTGGGCTCCGGGCCGGCGCGCGCGCTCGCGCGCAAGGAGGCGATCTTCGACGAGCTGGCGCATCGGGAGCGTTGCGACCGCGCCGTGCTGGTCGTGGAGGCGGATGCGCCGCCCCCGGCGCCGGTGATCGAGGAGGTTGCCGCCGATTGCGGCCTGTCGCCGGAGCGCTTGACAGTCCTTTTCGCGCCGACACGCAGCCTGGCCGGGGCGGTTCAGGTAGCCGCCCGGGTGGTCGAGGTGGCGCTCTCCAAGGCGCGCCAGCTCGAATTTCCGCTCGACCGCATCCTCGACGCGGCCGGAAGCGCGCCGCTCAGCCCGCCGCACCCCGATCTGGCAACCGCCATGGGCCGGACCAACGACGCCATCATCTATGGCGGCCGGGCGCATCTTTTCGTGACGGGGCCCGAGGTGGATGCGGAGCGGCTCGCGGCCGGACTGCCGAGCTTCAAGTCACGCGATTACGGCGAGCCTTTCGCCAACATTTTTCGTCGCGTCGGGGGCGACTTCTACGCAATCGATCCCCTGCTGTTCAGCCCGGCGCGCGCGACGGTGACCGCGGTCGATACAGGCGCTAGCTTCCACGGCGGCACGATCTCGGCGGAGCTTCTCGATGCGTCGTTTGGCTAAATGGGCTATCGGAGCGGCCAGGTGATACGCGCGATCCTGTTCGACAAGGACGGCACGCTGATCGACTTCGATGCGACCTGGCCGCCGCTCTATCGCAACCTGACGCTGGAGCTGGCCGAGGGAGATGCTGAAGTCGCGAGCCGCATGCTCCGCGCGGGCGGCATGGACCCGGTAACCGGACGCGTCGCCGCCGGGTCGGTGCTGGCGGCCGGGAACACGCTGGATATCGCGAGCCTTTGGTTTCCCGGCCTTTCCGAGGTGGCGCTCAGCGACAGGGTTGCTCACATCGATCGTGTGTTCTTCGACAACGGCGTGCGCCATTCCGTGCCGGTGCCAGGCTTGCTGGAGACCCTTGCCGCATTGCTCGGCGACGCCATCCAGATGGGCGTGGCCACCAGCGACGGGACGGCTGGAACCCGAGCGGCGCTTTCCGCGCTGGGCCTCGATTCCTTCCTGCCGCACGTCTTCGGTTATGATTCCGTGCCGCGGCCGAAACCCGCGCCCGATCTAGTCCACGCATTCGCCGCCGCCATCGACGCCGCGCCGGGAGAGATCGCCGTAGTCGGCGACAACACGCACGATCTTCTGATGGCTCGGAGCGCAGGGGCCGGCGCGGCGATCGGCGTGCTGACGGGCACCGGCGCCCGCGACGACCTTGGGCCGCTCGCCGATGTCGTGCTCGACAGCGTCCGTGAGCTCCCCGCCTGGCTGCAGGCCGCGCGCGGTTGAACGCCTTGTGCAGCATCGCCAAACCAGCAGGGAACCGGACGGCCGGGCGCTCGGTTTCACGGATTCCCATAAGGACAGGAGAGGCGGAGATGGAGCTTGCAGGCAAGGTCGCGCTCGTTACCGGCGCGGGATCGGGCATCGGCAAGGCCGCGGCGCTCCGCCTCGCCCAGGCCGGCGCGGCCGTCGGCGTCCTGAGCCACACCGAGAGCGAAATCCGCCAAACGGCGGAAGAGATCACCCGAGCCGGCGGGCGCGGCTTGCCGCTCACGGCTGACATTTCCAGCGCGGACCAGATGGCCGAGAGCATCGGCGCGCTGGCGCGCGAGTTCGGTCGCCTGGACATCGTGTTCGCCAATGCCGGCGTCAACGGCGTCTGGGCCCCCATCGACGAGCTGACGCCGGAGGAATGGGGCCGCACCATCGACACCAACCTCACCGGCACGTTCCTGACGCTGCATCATGCCGTGCCGCACCTGAAATCGGCGGGCGGCGGTTCGATCGTCATCACCGCGTCGATCAACGGGACCCGCACCTTCTCAAGCGCCGGCTCCATCGCTTATTCCGCCACGAAGGCGGCGCAGGTCGCAATGGCGCAGATGGCGGCCCTGGAGCTCGCCAAGCACAAGATCCGCGTCAACGTGATCTGCCCCGGCAGGATCGAATCGGATATCGACGAGAACACCGAGCGGCGGAACACGGAGGCGGCGCGCGAGCCGGCGGACTATCCGGAAGGCAACATTCCGCTCACGGATGGGAAGC
>JACCSN010000881.1 GCA_013812985.1 Hyphomicrobiales bacterium
CCGAGGCGCCGGCTCCGCAGGCCGGGACACGCCTGAACCTCTCCTCCCGAAGAACGGCGTAACAAATTGGCGGGGCTTCGGCCCCGTCTTTTTTGAACCCGGCGTACGCCTGCGCACGCCCGCCGCCGCTTCGGCTTGAGGTTTTAGAGACCCTGCTCGTCTCACCTTTATCGAGGCAGGCGGGGCGCTGCTGAAACAGCTCGCAACCTGGAATATGGCCCTTCCTCAGCACTCCGTTAGGAGTCTTGATCACCGCGATTATCTGAGAAGGCCGGGGCAGCGTCCCCGGCCTACGGCTTGTGAATAGAACCGCCGGCATTTGCCGGCGGTTCTATAGGTCAGCGGCTTTGCCGTTCAACGCAAAACATAGACGATACGGCGGCTACTGGGCTCCACCAGCACAGGCTGCCCGTTGACGTAGACGTAGGTGTATTCGTATTCGGGGATTTCACGCAGTTCCACTGTATCCGGGAGCCCGGCCCCGACAACGACTTCTCCTTCAAGATAGATTGGATCCACCCGGTTCGTGGTGACGTACGTGCGGACCGTCTCCGGGGGATCAATGACAGCTCCGGCGGTGCCCCCAGCGGCAGCTCCGGCGGCCGCGCCAACCGCCGCGCCGATCGGGCCACCGATGAGCGCTCCGGCCACCGCGCCAGTTGCGGCGCCCGCAGCAACGCCTTCACCGGCGCTGGAACTCTCGTAGGTCACAACCGGCACACCGACATCAACATAGCGCTCGGTGAGCACGACGGCTGATCCGGACAGATCGGCAGTGAGGTAATCCGAATAGACCCAGCCTTCGCCGCCACTATGCATGACCATGCACCACTTGCTGCCTTCCAGGCAGCCGCTAACGGTGGTGCCTTCATTGGCGTTGATGACGCCGATCACTTCATGTTGCGGGCCTGGGCCCGAACGGACGTTGAGATCGGTGGTCGCCGTTGCGGCAGTCTGTGCCAAGCCTGGGCTTGCGAGCAGACACAGAAACGCTGCGGTCGCGCCAGAATATGCTTTCTTCATTTGTGATACCCTCACAAAATTGTGAGCCCCCGCTGTTTAAGAAACGCGAGTGCTCGCCGGGTGTTCCGGGGGATCGGTGCTGTGGTGCGGGTGGAGCTGCATCGGACGAATGAACCGTAAGCTTTCCCACCCGGCTCCTGGCCCGGGTCAGACCGAACTTCACACCTAATATTGAGTTTTCTAGCGCCAGAGCGGATTGCGCGACGTTCCCTATGCACGCGAGATTTACAGCTGAAGCAAGAAGAACCAAGCCGAGCCACCCCTGCCCGAAGAGGGAGGGAGACCACGTCTAGCCGCCTCAAGCCCGCTCGAACTGCTCGTTGAAGGCGTAGCCGGCGCCGCGGACGGTGCGGATCGGGTCGCGGCTGCGGCCGCGGTTCAGGGCGCGGCGGAGGCGGCCGATATGGACGTCGACGGTCCGCTCGTCGACATAGACGTCTTGGCCCCAGACGCCGTCGAGCAGCTGCTCGCGCGAAAAGACGCGGCCAGGGCTCTTCATCAGGAATTCGAGCAGCCGGAATTCGGTCGGCCCGAGATGCACCTCCCGCCCGTTGCGGCGGACGCGGAAGGTCTGGCGGTCAAGCTCAAGGTCGCCGGCCTTCAAGACCGGCGAGATTGCCTCGGGCCGGGCGCGTCGCAGAAGCGCATTTACCCGCGCCATCAGCTCAGGCACCGAGAACGGCTTTACGACATAGTCGTCGGCGCCGGTGGCGAGCCCGCGGATGCGCTCGTCCTCCTCGCCACGCGCTGTCAGCATGAGTATGGGCAGCGCGGAAGTTTCGCCGCGCGTCCGCAGCCGCCGGCAAAGCTCGATGCCGGAAAGGCCCGGCAGCATCCAGTCGAGGATGAGGAGGTCGGGCACGCGCTCGCGCAGCCGCACCTCGGCCTCATCGCCGCGCGCGGCGGCTTCCACCTCGTAGCCCTCCGCTTCAAGGTTGTAGCGGAGCAGGAGCGTCAGCGGCTCCTCGTCCTCGACAATCAGAATGAACGGCTTGGCCATCCCTCCCGTCCCGCTTAAATGTCCACACGGGTGCTCGACTGCCGGGGCTCCGACCATTGCTGGCCGGTGATCAGGTAATGCACCGTCTCCGCGATATTGGTCGCGTGATCGCCGATCCGTTCGATGTTCTTGGCGCAAAACAGGAGATGGGTGCACATGGAAATGGTGCGCGGGTCCTCCATCATGTAGGTGAGAAGCTCGCGGAAAAGCGAATTGTAGACGGCGTCGATCTCCTCGTCCTTGGCGCAGACCTCCTGCGTCTTGACCAGATCGCGCGTCGCGTAGGCGTCCAGGACCGTCTTTACTTGGCGCAGGCCCAGCTCCGCCAGGTGCTCCACACCGACCCGCACCTTCTGCGAGAA
>JACCSN010000893.1 GCA_013812985.1 Hyphomicrobiales bacterium
AAGGGAGATTCGGCGCGACTGGGCCGGCGGGCGCTGGAAGAAGGTGAAATCCCCGCGCAGCGGCTCCCAGAACGCCATGTCGCGGGGCGCGCGCAGCATTTTCGGCAGCCGCGCTTCGTACGCCTTCCGATAGTCGCGCTTGATCTGGACGTTGAACACGTCGTCCCGGTCCGCCCAGGTTTCGTAGATCATGAAGCGGGTCGGATCGTCGGGCGCGCGGTGGATCACATTGTTGATGAAGGAGGTCTCGTGCCGCATCGCGTCGATGATGGGCAGGACGAGCTCCAGGTATTCGTCCTCGAATCCAGGTTTGACGTGATTGGCGACGACGACGACAAACGGCTTCATGCGGAGACTCCTGCGTTAGGGCCAGCCGTGCGGGGCCCTGAAGGGCGCCGTCTCCGCTGGGGTTAGGACGAGGAATAGGCCGCAAGGGCGCCAGAGAAACTCCGCTTATTGCCTTGGCATCGAAGCGGCGGTCGACCGGCGATAGGGAGCGGTGAATAGCGGTGCTCGACGGTCCGGATGCGACGAAGCGGCGACAATCGGCCGAGCGGTTTATTGCGCTTGGGAGACTGTCGCGGCGCGCAAATCTCATTGCTGGTCGATCCTGGCCGCCAGTTTGGGTATCCGGCCAACCTCGGGCCGTGCTGTTCGGATTCCGTGTTGTTCAATCTGTGTCGCTGTCATAGTTCTAGAGCTGCTGCGACATTTAAGGTCGCGCGCTCGACGCTCATGGCGTCCGAGGATGCGTCGGCAATTCCGAAGCAAGCACGAACCTCCGGAGCCGGTCGGCCCCCGGCAAAGAGGCCGCGAACGCCGTATGAACGATTCCCCGCAACCAATAGGCTCGCGATCGATGATTCCTGACGGGCGGCGGGGAGATGGGTGAGCGCACTCGAGCATTCGATGGGACGTGGAGTCTCCTGGGTCCGCCCGAAAGCCGGCCCCACCGCCGGCGAGTACCAGGCTGAGGATCGACTCCGGAAGCCAGCCGAGCGACCGAACCAACGCATTGAAGATCGACACCACTCGCACATCTTCCGAGTTGGAGCGATCTTATGACTTCTAACTGTTCTGCTCACGACGCCGCTGACTTCGGGCGCACCTACTGGCGATCGGCGCCGTCCGCTGCGGGCTCGCTTGCGCCGCTCACGTCAGCATTGATCGACGACGCGACCTTCCGGCTGCTCGCCGACAACGTGCCAACCTTGTGCTGGGTCGCGAACGGCGACGGCTACATCGTCTGGTATAACCGGCGCTGGCACGAGTACTGCGGGACCACGCCCGAGCAGATGGAGGGTTGGGGCTGGCAGGCCGTGCATGACCCCGAGCTGCTTCCGAGCGTGGTGGAGCGCTGGACCGAATCGGTCGCGAGCGGACAACCGTTCGAGATGACATTTCCGTTGCGCGGCGCCGACGGTGTGTTCCGCCCGTTCCTGACCCGCATCCAGCCCGTGCGCGATGCGACCGGCGCGATCGCGCGCTGGTTCGGCGTCAACACAGAGAACTTCGACCAGGTGGCGGCGGAGGCTGCGCTGCGGGCGGAGCGGGACCGCAGCCGCGGCGTGCTCGAGGGCATGGCCGAGGGCTTTGTGCTCCTCGACCGCGAGTTTCGCATCCTCGATATCAACGCCGAAGGGCTCAGGATCGATCAACGGCCGCTCGAAGCTATCTTGGGCCAAACTCATTGGGAGGCGTGGCCCGGAACCGAGGATGCAGAACAGGGAAGGCTCTACAAACGCGTGATGGCCGAACGCACGTCCGGTGCGGCGGAAGTCCATTACACATGGGAAGACGGCCACGAGGTCTGGGTGGAGGTGCGAGCCTACCCACATTCTGAAGGGGTCGCGATCTTCTATCGCGAGATCGGCGACCGCAAACGCGCGGAGAAGCGGATACGCGACAGCGAAGCCTACACCCGGCTGCTGCTCGACTCGACGTCGGAGGCCTTCTACGCCGTCGACCGCGAGGGCGTGACGACGCTGTGCAACCAATCCTTCCTGCGAATGCTGGGGTTCGCGAGCCAGGATGCCGTCGTCGGGCGCAAGCTGCACGACATCATCCACCATTCGCACCCGGACGGCTCGCCCTATCCTTCACGCGAGTGCCCCATCTACCACGCGGCGTCGCAGGGCCGGCCGGCATTCGTCAACGACGAGGTGTTCTTCAGGCTCGACGGGACCGCCTTTCCCGTCGAGTACCGGGCCGAGCCGATCATGCGCGACGGCGAACTCCAGGGCGCCATCTGCACCTTCACCGACATCACCGAGCGGCACAAGGCCGAGGCGCGGCAGCTGCTTTTCCTGTCGCTAGCTGACCGCCTGCGCGAGCTTTCGGCATCGCGCGAGATCGTCGCCGTAACGGTTGAGATGCTCGGACGCCATCTGGGCGTCAGCCGCGTCGGCTACGGCGAAGTCTGTGCCGACGGAGAGACGATCGTCTACCAGACCGACTATGCCGACGGTGTTGCGCATCTGGTGGGGAGCTTTCCGATCGACGCGTTCGGCCGCGAGAACATCGCCGAATTGAGGCGCGGTCTTACGACGACATACGCTGACGTGACGGCCGATCCGCGCACGAGCGAGGCTGACTTCGCTGCGATAGAAACCTGCTCGGCGATGGCGGTCCCGCTTGTCCGCGAGGGACGACTCAGAGCCGCCCTTTATCTGAACCATCGCGACGTTCGGGAGTGGACGCCTGACGAGGTCACGCTTGTCCAAGATGTTGCCGCACGCACCTGGGACGCGCTTGAGCGCGCGCGGGCCGAGGCCGAACTGCGCGAGCTGAACGCGACTCTCGAGCGGAGGGTCGAGGAGCGTACCGCCGAGCTACTGTTCGCGGAGGAGGCGCTCAGGCAGGCCCAGAAGATGGAGGCGGTGGGCCAGCTCACCGGGGGCATCGCCCACGACTTCAACAATATGCTCGCCGTGGTCATCGGGTCCCTTGATTTGCTCGGACGGCGCGTCGGCGCCTCTGATCCACGGGCTCGCCGCTACATCGACGCCGCGACGGATGGGGCGCGGCGGGCGGCGCTCCTGACGCAGCGCCTCCTCGCCTTCTCGCGCCAGCAGCCGCTGCAGCCCGAACCCGTCGACGCCAATAAGCTCGTTACAGGGATGACGGACCTGCTCCGCGGCTCGCTCGGCGGCGACATTCGGTTGGAGACGGTGCTCGCGGGCGGACAATGGCGGACCCACGCCGACCCGAACCAGCTCGAGAATGTGCTCCTCAACCTGGCGGTCAACGCGCGGGACGCCATGCCGGAAGGCGGGCGCCTCACGATCGAAACGCAGAACGCGCATCTCGACGCGCGCTATGCCGCCGTCCATCTCGGCGTGCCCGCCGGCCAATACGTGTTGATCGCGGTCACCGATACAGGCGCGGGAATGCCGCCCGACGTAATCGCCAAGGCTTTCGATCCGTTCTTCACCACCAAGGAGATCGGAAAGGGCACGGGGCTGGGGCTGAGCCAAGTCTATGGGTTCGTCAAGCAGTCGGGCGGGCACGTAAAAATCTATTCCGAGCCCGGCCAGGGCACGACAGTCAAGATCTACCTTCCTCGTTTCATGACCGCCGAAGGCGAGGCGGACGAGGAGGTATCAGGGCCTGATATGCCGCTCGGAGAGCGGGACGAGGTCGTGCTCGTAGTCGAGGATGAGCCTGCCGTACGTCAGTTCACCGTCGATGCGCTCGGCGAGCTCGGCTATCGCGTGCTGGAGGCGGACGGGGCGCAGGTGGCATTGCGTCTGCTCGATGCTCACCCGGAGATCGCGCTCCTGTTCACCGATGTCGTCATGCCGGACGTGAATGGCCGCAAACTCGCCGACGAGGCGCGTCGCCGGCGACCGGATCTCAAGGTGCTGTTCACGACCGGCTACACGCGCAACGCGGTCGTTCACAACGGGGTGCTCGATCCAGGCGTCGAACTCATCGGCAAGCCGTTCACCATAGAGGAGCTGGCGGCGAAGGTGCGCGAGGTGCTGGACGGTCCCCTCGCCGAGGCTGGCGGCTAGATTTCCTCGTCGACGACGCGCTCGATTGTCCTCGCATCGTAGGGTTTCCAGACCACTGGCCAGCCCGGAGTCTGCATATTGTGATAGCCGGTGACGAGCACGATGCGAAGGTGCGGCCATCGCTCGGCCGCCGCCTCGGCCAGCTCGGGGCCGCTCATGCCGGGCATGCGGCAGTCGGTGAACATCAACGAAACGTCGGGACGCTTCTCCAGCTGGACGAGCGCGTCAGCGCCGCTTCCGGCCTCGATGACCTCGCAGCCTAGTTCCTCGAAGAGATCCACAGCCATCATGCGCACCAGGGCCTCGTCGTCGACGACGAGCACCTCTTTCCGGCGGGCCACCCCGCCTTCTGCACCTCTTCCCTCAATCAAGCTCACGACCTCCGGCAGCCTCTCAGGCTAACGCCGAACACAATCGAACCGACGCATCGCGCAATCGAAAACGGATCAGTCCGGGTCCACTATCGATGCCACCAAAGGCGCAGCCGACGGTGTCCAGAATGGTTCGTTTCGTTTGGTGGACAACTTCGGCGGGCAGGTCATCGTACGAAAGCTCGGCCGCATATGCGGCAAGCTGTTCCGCGATATTGGGCATCTCGTGCCCTTATCCGGAGTTGCGACCTAGTTTAGGCCTCAATCGCGCCCTTTGCTCATTTCATTATCGGCGTTGAAG
>JACCSN010000910.1 GCA_013812985.1 Hyphomicrobiales bacterium
CTGGGTTTCGACGCCGTCGACAATGTCGGCGAACAAAACGCGCTTGGTTGTCAGGATCTCTCCGATACGCTCCTCGATCGTTCCCTCGCAAAGATAGGCGTAGGTGTGCACCGGGCGTTGCTGGCCGATGCGGTGGGCGCGGTCCTCGGCCTGCGCCTCCACGGCGGGGTTCCACCAGCGGTCGAAATGGAAGACATAGGAGGCGCTCGTCAGATTGAGGCCGACGCCGCCGGCCTTCAAGGACAGGAGCAGGACGCGCCGCGCGTCGTCGCGCTCGAACGCGGCAAGACGGGCCGCCCGCGCCTCGGCCTCAACATCTCCCGAGAAGATGAGCGGCTCGAACCGCGCCAGCTCGCGGGCCAGCCGGTGGACGCCGAAGGGCTCCGCGACGAATTGCGAGAAGACCAGCGATTTCTCGCCGCCGGCGCAGACCGCTTCCAAGCGGTCCGCAAGATCCGCGAGCTTCGCCGATTCTCCCGTTTCCGGGCAGAAATTGCAAATCTGCTTCAGCCGCAGGATCAGCTCCAGCACATGCGTGACGCGCAGGTCGCGGCCAAGCGCTTCGAGGCGGACGATCCCTTCCGTCTCGGCGCGCTCATAGACGGCGCGCTGGCGACGCCCGAGCACGATCGAGACGGTGGAGCTCGTCTTCGGCGGCAGGTCGGCGAGGACATCGCGGCGCCGCCGCCGGAGCTGCACGTCGGCGAGGAGCCGCCTGAGGCCAACCGCCTTCGCGTTGGGATCGAAGCGGCCGGGGGCGACGAAATCCAGGATCGAGATCAAGTCGTCGAGCCGGTTTTCCAGCGGCGTCCCGGTGAGAGCCCAGCTTCGATTGCGATGCAGGCTTTTCACCGCGCGCGCCACCCCGGCGTCCGCGGTCTTGATTCGTTGCGCCTCGTCGATGGCGACCACGTCCCAACGCCGCGCGCCGGGAGCGGAAGGCCCCTTCAGCCAGATGTCGGACCGCAGCGCTTCATAGCCGACGATGAAGACATGCGCCGGCGCGCCCCAGGCGCGCAGCCGCTCGCTTGCCGACCCGACGACCGTGGAGAGCCGCAGGTCCGGCGCCCAGGCGCGAAATTGCCGGCGCCATTGCAGCACGAGCCCGGACGGCGCCACGACCAGCGACGCCGCGGCTTCGCCTCGCGCGGCGAGGACGCGGATCGCGGCGATCGCCTGGATCGTCTTGCCGAGCCCCATCTCGTCGGCGAGGAGAAGGCAGGGCTCGTCGATCAGACGTTCAACGCCGGTCTCCTGATAGGGGAACAGCCTGTCCGGCCAGGCAAGCCCGAAGCCATGCCAGACCGGACGGCCGAATTCCACCGCCGCTAGCCGCCTTCCTCGTCGGCGGTTTCCAGCGGCGACAGCTGCTCGAGCTCCTTGTTTTCGGTGTAATCGGGTGGCAGCGTTTCGGTGTCGATCGCATCAGCTTGGCCGTAGATGCGATCGATGTCCCAGACGGTGATCCAGGCCTTGATGAACTCGCGCATCGTACGGCTGGAGGCGCGCTGGCCGATCGTCCCGGCCGAAGCTGGCCAGCCATAACTTTCCGCGTAAAGGTGGCGAACCCGGTCGAGGTTCCGGTGCAATTGATCGTCGGTAGGCGGCGAAAGTCGGTTTTCGCCTTTCTCGATAAGCTTCATCCCAAGTTCCGCCAGACGCGCATGCTGCTCCAAGCCCTTGCGCTGGAGGAACGCCGGCACTTTCTCCTGGTCGAGCCGGCGAGCGAACATTTCGGTTTCGAAGTCCGTCGCGATAGCTGTCACCGTCACGATTCCCGACACGCTGACTGCCGCGTCCAGATTCAGCCAACGGCACAATTCGGCGTAGCTCCTGCCGCGCTGCAGCATGCTGTAACGCCCAATGAGCTCCACCTCGTCGATCAGGATGCACCAGCCGCCATAGCCGGCTGCGGCGAACAAACGCGGCGCGAATTTCAGCCTCTGAATCGCGAGGTCTGCCGCCCTCGTCGCCCCGATGTTGAAAAGCTTCAGCGCGCCGGTGGCGCGGAGCCATTGCTTCGCCCTGGTGACCGCGAGCGGCGAGCCGCCGAGGAAGCGGGCTATGGCGGCGCGGTCTTCCTCCGTCGTGACCTGCCTTGGAAGCAGATAGAGCAGCGCAGGGAAAAGCGCGGAAAGGCCGGACCGCTCGTCGCTGGCCCAGGCATCGAGATCACGAAAGCCGTCGGACGCCGTGTCGAGGCGGATGACCGCGCTCATGACGTCGCTGTTGACGCCCGGCACGATGGCGTTCCGTATCGCGGCAGCGAACATACGCTGCGGGTCGAAGAGCGGCGTTTCCTTGCTGACCGGAACGACGCTGACGATATAGTTTTCCCTGAGCGCCAGTTCGGCAAGGTAGCCGAGCAAGTGCGATTTGCCCGCGCCGAACCCTCCGGCGACCAATTCGCCTTCGACCGCTTCGCCCGCTCTTAGACTCTCCCGGTTGCTCCGAAGCTTATCCAAAAAGCGGTCGCAAAGCGCCTTTTCGGAGCTGCCGAGCTGGCGGATCGCGGCTCGATTGGGCACCCCCGCGCGGAGCGCCTCGATGGCGACCCTCTCCTCATTGTAAGGCATCTCAAGCAACTCGCCCATCGCGACCGGCGATTGGGTGTCGGCCGCTTCGGTGATCCGCACCAGCGGCGTCAGCGGGTTTTCATGCGCCCGCGCATGGACATCCGGCCAGATCCGCTCCTTCAGCGCGCGATAGGCGGTCACGCCGCGCTTGGAATCGTCGTCGCGGAACGACGGGTTCA
>JACCSN010000938.1 GCA_013812985.1 Hyphomicrobiales bacterium
GACGGGCTGGGTCGCACGACCCGGCCTGTCGCACCATGTCGGAAGGCATGAGCAGCGCGATCCAGCATGATGGCCGGGACGCGTTTGGCGATCAGCACCGATTGAGCATCGTGACCGACTGCGCGCACAATCCCCCCGCACAGGCGCCTCAAACGCGTGCGTTAGGTTCGCTCACCCTCTCAACGGCAACTATCGCTCACCCGCTCCAGCCATCCCCCATGCTGCGGATGATGGCTGGGGCACGATACGACCCCGGGTGGCAGCTGGACCCAGCCAGCCAGCGCCAGCAGGTACGATGGTTGGCGCGACTGAATCTCCGACGGTGGGGTAGGGCGGTTGTGGTTGTGCCTTGCAGCGGGTTGCCGCCGTGCTATGTCGGATTTCCGACGGTGGCGCGGGTCGGTTGTCGGCAGGGGCAAACGACTGCCGGCGGCAGCCCCGGTCACCGACCTCTCGTCCGCCGCGTTCGCGCTTGATCGCTAGCATACGTGCTATATCTCCTCGGGTTCCGCCAGGCTGATGGAGCGCCAGCGAGCCACGTCACGGAGCCAGATCCGACCGGTAGAAGGAGACGACGATGCTGGCGGTGATGAAGACGGCTCCAGGTATCGGCAATGTCGAGCTGCGCGAGATCCCAGAGCCGACGCCGGAGGCGGGGCAGGTCAAAATCGCCGTCCAGGCCACCGGTATCTGCGGCACCGACCTCCACATCGAGCGGGACGAGTTTCCAACGCGGCCGCCGGTGGTGATGGGTCACGAGATCGCGGGGGTGGTGAGCGAGGTCGGGGCGGGCGTTGACCCATGCCTGGTCGGTGTGCGCGTCACCACCGAGACCTATTTCTTCACCTGTGGCCGCTGCCGCTTCTGCCGTGCTGGCGCGATCAACCTCTGCCCCGAGCGCCGCTCGCTCGGCTCCGCCGTCAACGGCGGCTTTGCCTCCCACCTGGTCGTCCCCGCGGCCAACATCCACCCGCTACCGGCGTCGGTCGATAGCGTCGCCGGCGCCTTGACCGAGCCGCTCGCCTGCGTCGTCCATGGCGCGCTGGAGCGGCCAACGATCACCGCCGGCGACCTCGCCGTCGTCTCAGGGCCAGGCACGATCGGGCTCCTCACCAGCCAGGTCGTCAAAGCCGCCGGCGCGACCGTCGTCCTCCTTGGCACAGCGGCCGATCAGCACCGCCTCCACCTCGGCCGCACCCTTGGCGCGGACTACACGGTCACTGTTGGCGATGCCGCGCCCCGCGTTCTGATCGATGAGTTGACAGGCGGGATCGGCGCCGACATCGTGATCGAGTGCGCCGGTGCCGGCGCCTCGGCGACGACCCTCTTGGACTTGGTGCGGCGCCACGGCCAATACGCCCAGATCGGGCTCTTTGGGCGCCCGATCGCCTGGGATCTCGACCAGGTCTGCTACAAGGAGCTCTCGGTCACGGGCAGCAACGCCTCGGTGCCGTCGGCGTGGGCGACCGCCTTGCGCCTGCTCGCCGATGGCCGGGTCCGCACCCGCGAGCTCGTCACCGACATCGTTCCTCTCACCGGCTGGCGCACCGCGTTCGATCGCTTCGAGACCCGCGACGGCGTCAAGTTCGTGCTCCAACCGGTCGCTGGCGGCTGACTGGCGGCTGAGCGCGGCGCCCCGGCCCCGGCAATGCCTGGTGCGGGTACCGTCGCTCGCCGGCACCCCTCGGCACCCCCGCACCGCACCGCGGCAGGGAGAGCGCGGTCCCCCGAAGACGGCTGACCCGGCCCCGCCCGCCGCCCCACACGATCCTGCCCGCCTCGATTCCCCCTCAGTTGAGAGCAATCTCGCCCGCCGCGACACCACCTTCGGTCGACCCTCCGCCGCGCTCCACCCGGACGCAAGGGGGTACCCTCCCGTCGCGCTCCGTTGTCGCTGGCAACGATGGCAGGCCGGCAGCCGCGCCACGAGGTCATGGTCCGATCGCGCCTGGCCGTTCTCACCGGGCAGCTTAGAGCGACGGCGGGATCTCCCCCGCCGGGGCGGCACGGCCGAGGTGGCTCTGCGCGCCACGGGCGCGGCCAGCCGCGGGCGAGAGCAGCGCCCCTACCGTCTACCAGGTGCGTCACGCGGCACCCCGACGATCCGGGGCAGGATCAACGCGCCTGCAAACCAGCTTAGCGCCAGTCGAACTGCCGCTCCAAGAGGTCATCACTGACGTGCATCAGCAGCGGTGAGCCGTGCGGACAGACGGCGGGGGCGGAGGTCCGGCCCAATCCGTCGATCAAGGCCCGCATCGCGGCCTGCGCCAAGGGGCGACCACGACGCACGGCGGTGCGACAGGAGAGCTGCACCAGCAGGCGGTCGCGCCACTGCTCACCTTTGCCTGGCTCATCGTCGATCTGGGCCAGCAAGGAGGCCGCGATCTCCCCCGGCTCACCCAGCCCCCGCAGCCCCTCGTCATCCCCCCCGGTCAGCACGCCCGGCAAGGCCGGCGCGGTCCGCACGAGAAAGGTGCGACCCCCGAACCGCTCGCAGGCAAACCCGAGCGCCGCCAACTCCTCGAGTCGCTGACCGA
>JACCSN010000986.1 GCA_013812985.1 Hyphomicrobiales bacterium
CATGTCTTGTCTCCTTACACCCGTTCGATGATCTTCTCGCCGAACAGGCCCTGCGGCCGGAACAGGAGGAAGATCAGCGCGATCACATAAGCGAGCCAGCTCTCGATGCCGCCGCCGACCAGCGGCCCCCAGTAGATCTCGCCAAGCTTCTCGCCGATGCCGATGATCAGCCCGCCGACGATGGCGCCGGCGACCGACGTGAAGCCGCCGAGGATCAGCACCGGCAGCGCCTTGAAGGCGATGATTTCCAGCGCGAATGAGACGTCGGAGCGCGCGCCCCACATGATGCCGGTCGCCAGCGCCACGATTCCGGCGGCGAACCAGACGATGACCCAGATCTGGTTGAGCGAGATGCCGACCGAGAGCGCCGCCTGGTGGTCGTCCGCCACGGCGCGAAGCGCCCGTCCGATGCGCGTCCTGTTGAAGAAGAGCGCCAGCGTCGCGACCATGAGAATCGCGATCACCGCCGCGGCGATGTCGATATGCTGGAGAATGACCAGGCCGGGCCCGCCGTCGCGCCCGAGCCCCGGCGGCTCGAACGCGGTGGAGCCGGTCGGCAGGCCGAGCTCCCCGGTGATCATCACTTTCGGCTCGCCGCCGAAGATGAACTCGCCGAAGCCGATCAGGAAGAAGGTCAGCCCGATCGTCGCCATCAGGAGGATGATGTCCGGCTGGTTGACGAGGTGGCGCATGATGAGGCCTTCGACGGCCAGCGCCAGCACGCCCATGACGGCAATGGTCAGAATGAGCGCGAGCCAGCCCGGAACGCCTGCTTCATGCAGCCCGACGAGCGACAGCGCCGCGAACACCACCATGATCCCTTGCGCGAAATTGAACACGCCGGACGCCTTGAAGATCAGCACGAAACCGAGCGCGATCAACGCATAGAGCACGCCCCCGACAAAACCCTCCCACAGCACCTGGATGAGGAAGTCGGGCTGGCTCCCCATCTGCACGAAGGGGTCGATCAGGACTTGATGAAGGATGTCCATCGCGGCTCAGTGCGCCACGCCGAGATAGGCGTCGATCACATCCTGGTTGCGCCGGACCTCCTCCGGCTTCCCGTCGGCGATCCGCACGCCGTGGTCGAGCACCACGACCCGGTCGCTCAGGTCCATGACCACCCCCATATCATGCTCGATCAGCGCGATCGTCGTGCCGAAATGCTCGCGGACGTCGAGGACGAAGCGGCACATGTCCTCTTTCTCTTCGACGTTCATGCCGGCCATCGGCTCGTCGAGCAGGAGGAGATCGGGCTCCATGGCGAGCGCCCGCCCCAGCTCCACCCGCTTCTGCAGGCCGTAGGGCAGCCGGCCGGCGGGGGTCTTGCGGATATGCTCGATCTCCAGGAAATCGATGATCTCCTCGACTTTTCGGCGATGCTCGATCTCCTCGGCGCGGGCCGGCCCGTAATGGAGGAGCTGCCAGAAGAAGCCGCGCTTCATCTTGAGCGAACGGCCCGACATGATGTTGTCGAGTGTCGTCATGCCCTTGAACAGCGCGACGTTCTGGAACGTCCGGGCGATGCCCTGCGCGGCGGCCTCATGCGGACGCATCCGCCGCCGCGTCTTGCCGCGGAAGGTGATCTCGCCCTCTTGCGGCTTGTAATAGCCGTTGACGACGTTGAGCATGGACGTCTTGCCGGCGCCGTTCGGGCCGATGATGGCGCGGATCTCGCCGCGATGGATGTCGAACGAGACGTTCGAGATCGCCTTCACGCCGCCGAACGACAGCGAGACGTTCCTTACGTCGAGCAACACCTCGGGGGCTGGCGCAGCCGCGGGGGACGCCTCCGGCGGCTGGATCGGCCGGACCGCGGCGACGTTCACGGCGCGCCCTCTCCCCCCTTGCGGGGGAGAGCTGGAGAGGGAGGAGGCAACGCGCCCGCGCACCTCATTCAGCCGCCTCCCTGAAGACGGACGGCGCCGGCTCGATGTCTCTGATCTTCACGCGCGCCCGGATCACGCCCTTGCGGCCGTCCTCGAACGTCACCTCGGTCGCGACGTCGCGCTCGCCGGACCCGTCGTAGAGCGCCTCGATCAGGCCCCCGTATCGCTCGGCGACAAAGGAGCGGCGGACTTTCTGGGTGCGGGTCAGCTCGCCGTCATCGGGGTCGAGCTCCTTGTGGAGGATCAGGAAGCGGCGGATCTGGGCGCCCGCCATCATCGGCTCGGCGGCGAGATCGGCATTGGTGCGGGCGACGTTCGCCTGGATCATGTCGTAGACTTGCCCCAGGCTGGCGAGCTCCTGATACGAGCCGTAGACCACATCGTTGCGTTCGGCCCAGTTGCCGACCGCGGTGAGGTCGATGTTGATGAAGGCGGTGACATAGTCCCGGCCGCCGCCGAAGGCGACCGCCTCCTTGATGTTGGGGAAGAACTTCAGCTTGTTCTCGATGTATTTCGGCGCGAACAGCGATCCGTCGGAGAGCTTTCCAACGTCGTTGGCCCGGTCGATGATCTTGAGCTGGCCGCCCTCGGTGAAGAAGCCTGCGTCCCCCGTCTTGACGTAGCCGTCGGGCGTGAGCGCCTGCCGGGTCTGCTCGTCGTCCTTGTAGTAGCCGACGAACATGCCGGGCGAGCGGAACTGCACCTCGCCGGTGTCCGCGATCCGCAAGTCGACCCGCGCCATGGGCGGGCCGACGGTATCCGAGCGGATCTGCCCGTCGGCATGCGCCGTCACGTAGAGGAAGGCCTCGGTCTGCCCGTAGAGCTGCTTCAGGTTGATGCCGAGCGAGCGATAGAAGGAGAAGAGATCCGGCCCGATCGCTTCGCCCGCCGTGTAGGCGACCCGGATGCGGGAGAAGCCGAGCACGTTCTTCAGCGGCCCGTAGACGAGGAGCCGGCCAAGGGCGTAGTGGAGCCGCCCCGGCAATCCGACGCTCTCGCCGTTCAGAAGTTTTTCGCCGTGCCGCTTCGCCACGGCGATGAAGTGATGGAACATGCGCCGCTTCAACGCGCCGGCGTCCTCGATGCGGATCATCACCGAGGTGAGCAGGCTCTCGAAGACGCGGGGCGGCGCGAAATAGAAGGTCGGCCCGGTTTCCTTCAGATCCTGCTTCACCGTTTCGGCGCTCTCGGGACAGGCGACGCAGAAGCCGGCGACCATCGCTTGAGCATAATTCAGGTAATGGTCGCCGACCCAGGCGAGCGGCAGGTAGGCGAGGGCGACGTCGCGGTCGGTCAGGCGGTCGAAGGCGACGGTGTCGCGGGCGGCCTGGATGCAGCGTTCGGCGGTGAGCGTTACGCCCTTGGAGCGCCCCGTCGTGCCCGACGTGTAGAGGATGACCGAGACGGCGTCGCCGCTTCCCGCGCGGACGCTCTCCTCGAAACGAGCCTCTAGGCCCTCCTCGCGCCGCAGCCGCTCGCGGCCGACATCCTGCACCGAGGCGAAGCTGTGGAGGCGTGTCCGGTCGTAGTCGCGAAGGCCGCGCTCCTCGTCATAGACGATGTGATTTAGCCCGCCGATCCGTTCGGCGACCGAAAGCACTTTGTCGACCTGCTCCTGGTCCTGCACGACGGCGAAGCGCGCGCCCGCATGTTCAAGGACATAGGCCATCTCATCGGCGACGGCGTCGGCGTAGACCGGGACAGGCACGGCGCCGAGCGCCTGCGCGGCGGTGATCGTCCAGTAGAGACGCGGCCGGTTGCCGCCGATGATGGCGATCCGGTCGCCGGCCCGCACACCCAGCGTTTCCAGTCCGAGGGCGAAGGCGCGCACCTCGCCGAGCACCATGGCCCAGGTCCAGCTCTGCCAGATGCCGAGGTTTTTGTGGCGCATGGCGGGCCGCTTCGGACGCTCGCGCGCATTGCGCAGAAGCAGCTTGGGGAAGCTGTCGTCGACTTGGCCGCCGCCCTTTCCATTCATCGGAGCTGCCACATCCTCCCACCTGAAGGCGCCCGCATCCAGGTTGAGCGGAACACGTCTTGCCGGGACTTTCGCGCGCCTCAGGTTTTCATCCTGCTCGGCCGGGCGTTTTTAACCTATTTGCCGTTGTATGGATACGCTTGTCCTAGCCTTGGCTCCGCGCCTCCGGAGAGAGGTCCGGTCGCGCTCGCGAGCGCGACATCTTAAGCGAAGCGCAATCGGGTTCCCACGTCCATCGCCGCGGCCTTGCCGAGCATGGCGTGGCCGAGCGCGATGTCGCTAAGGGACAGGCCACGATGCCAGAAGAGAATGGTTTCGGCGGCGCTCTCGCGACCGGCCTTGGTCCCCGCGACGATCTCCGCCAGCTCGGCGTGCAAGGTCGCTTCCGACAGTCGCCCCGTTTCGACGTGGCGGCGCAAGGAGCCGAAGGGCCCTTGCCGGCATTGTCCCCAATCGTCCACGACGATCTTGTCCATGATGTCGGTCAGCGACAATTCCACCGCGCTCATCGTCCCGTACGGCACGACAAAGGCGGAGGGCTTGATCCATTCCGTCTTGAGGAGCGGCTCCGGCTCCATCAGCCGCGAGGCCTCCACGACGATGTCGGCGCCTTCGACGCAGTCCCGCCAGCTCTCGACGGCCGTGACCGGCTTGCCGAGATCCGCCGACAGGCGTCTCGCGAACGCATCGCGGCTCTCCTGCCGGCGGGAGTGGACGCGGATCTCGTCGAAACCGAACAGGCGGTCGAGCAGACGGACATTCCAGTAGGCAGTGCCGCGCGCGCCGATATGGCCGAGCACCCGGCTGTCGGGTCGCGCCAGGTGCCTGGCGCCGAGAGCCGTCACGGCGCCGGTCCGCATCTCCGTGATGGCGGTGGCGTCGATGATGGCCTGCGGCATGCCGGTGCGCGGGTCGAACAGGTTGAGAAGCGCCATTTCCGACGGAAGGCCGCGGCGATAATTGTCGACGAAATCACCGACGATCTTCACGCCGGCATGATTCATCGGCGCGATGTATCCGCGCAGCACGTTGAAATGCCCGTTGAAGGACGGATCCGGGACGAGGTGGACGCGCGGTTCGATTACCGTCTCGCCCTGGCCCTGCGCGACGAGCCCGGCCTCCACCGCGGCAAGGATCTCCTCATCGGTGATCGCGAGCCGCTCGATATCGAGCCCGTTCAGGTAGGTAAGGTAGATCGGGTCCATGCGGCCCTCCCTTTATTCTATGACCGGCAACGGCAATTGGCCGGTCTCGATCATGAGCGCCAGGCGCTCCACGTCGGGGCCGTAGGAGCGATCGCCGGCATGGGCCGGGATCTCCTTTCGCGCGCGGTCGAGCACGGCCTGTATCGCAGTGCCGGGCGTCTGCCGCCGCTGGTCGATCGCGGCCAGCGCCGCGTAAAGCTCGTAGGTCGCCACGAGCCGCGCCAGGCGGTCGATCTCGGCCAGCCTGTCGAGCGCCGGGAAGATCATCGTCATGGCGTCTTCCTGGCCGAACGACGTTTCGCCGTGCTGAAGCGATGGCGGCACGGAGAGGCTGCGCACCTTGGCCGTCAGGCCGAGCACCGCCTTATGGAGAATGACCAGGCCCGCGTCGAGGCCCGGCCGTCGCGCCAGCTGCGGCGCCAATCCGGAAAAGCGATCGTCGAGCAGGCGGTGCAGCCGCCGTTCCGACAGGAGCGCGAGCTGTGCGATGGCGAGCGCGGCGGCTTCCACCTGCTGCGTGAGCTCGGCGCAGTGGAAGTTGCCGCTGTGCAGGAGCCTGCCGAAGGCCGGCGACGCCTCGTCGGGAATGAAGACGGGATTGTCGCCGATGGCGCTCCATTCCGCGATGACGGCCTGTTCGAGCCGGCCGATCGCGGCATGGAGCGCGCCATGGACATGGGGCGCGACGCGAATTGAAACCGCGGGCTGTCGCGTGCCGCGTGTGATCGTCGAGCCGCTGACGAGCCGCCGGAGCATCGCCGCCACTTCCCGCATCCCCGGATCGGGGCGGAGCCGCGCGACATCGGCGGAGAAGGCCTCCACCGATGCGCCCAGCCCTTCGGCCGTGGCGGCCGCGGCCAACGTGGCGAGCGACAGCGTGTCCTTGAGGCGCGCCACGGCCTCGAAAGCGACGGCCGGCGCCGCAGCGACCCCATTGATCAGCGACAGCCCCTCCTTGCTCTGAGGCGCGTAAGGCGTCACGCGGTGATCGCGCAACCAGTCCGCGGCCGGCATCCGACCGCCATTCTCGTCGAGCAAATAGCCTTCGCCGATGAAGGTTTGGGCGAGGTGGCAGAGCGGGATGATTTCACCCGCCATGCCGTGCCCCTCCGAGGGGATCAGCGGCGTGAATCCGTCATTCAGCCGATCGGCGATGAAGCGGCAGAGCTCGGCGGACACGGCGCTCGATCCGGTGAGGAACTGGGCGAGCTTGATGAGCATGGCGCCCCGCGACACGACAGCCGGAAAGGGGGCGCCGACAGCTCCCGCACGGCCGAGCAGGACGTGCCGCGGCAGGAGCTGACTCTCCTCGTCGTCGAGGTCGCGGCCGGCCAGCGCGCCAAGGCCGGTATTGACGCCGTAACAGATCGCGCCGGTCTCCAGATGCTTCAGGAAAAGTCGGCGCGAGCGCTCGACCCGCGCCAGAGCACGATCGGTCATCCCCACCGCTTCGCGGGCATGGACGATTCGCCGATAGGTCGCCGTCGTCAGGTCCTCCGGTCCGTCCAAGGCGATCATTGTGGCGGCGCGGCCAAGGGAAAGCGGCA
>JACCSN010000987.1 GCA_013812985.1 Hyphomicrobiales bacterium
TGCCAACCGGGAAGCCATCCGCCGAATCGTTCGATCAGCTTCCTCCTCGTCAACTTGACCCCTCCGATCAGTCAAGTCCGGGCGCTATACAACTCAACCAGCAACGTGTTCGGCTTGCCGCCGCAATGCTCATTCGCTCGGAGACAAGTCTACGCCTCCGGTGTCCAGACGACAACAGGTCGCGTATACTGAGATCTACCCCGTACGGACAGTTTGCGCGACGAATGGGATGCCAGGTGATAGAGCGGTACACGCGGCCGGACATGGGACGTGTCTGGAGTGAGCGAGGCAAGATCGATACCTGGCTCAGAGTCGAGATTGCCGTTTGTGAAGCATGGAGTCGCCGCGGCCGCATCCCCAGCGCGGCGATGGGCGCGATTCGAGGCGCAACCGTCGATCTCGAGCGAATGCAGGCGATTGAGCGTGAGACCGACCACGATGTGATCGCGTTTCTTCGGGCCGCTGGCGAATCGATCGGAGAGGCGTCCCGCTATGTCCACCTCGGGCTGACCAGCTCAGATATCGTCGATACCGCGTTGGCGCTGCAGGTTACTGAGTCCGGGCTTCTCCTGGATGCCGGGCTCCATCAATTGACGCTCGTGGTGGGGCGCCTGGCGGTGGAGCACAAGCACACGCTGATGATCGGCCGCACGCATGGCGTTCATGCCGAGCCGACGACCTTCGGCTTGAAACTGGCGGTCTGGTACGACGAACTTCAGCGGCAGCGCCGCCGGCTCGATCTCGCTAGACACGACATGGCGGTCGGGAAAATCTCAGGGGCCGTGGGAACGCATGCGCACGTGCCACTCGAAATTGAAGACGAGGTCTGCAATGAGCTTGGGTTGATCGCGGCACCCGCCTCGACGCAGGTAGTCCAGCGCGATCGGCACGCGTTTTTCGTCGCCGTGCTCGCCGGGATCGGTGGAACGCTCGAGAAGATGGCGGTCGAGATTCGGAATCTGCAGCGGACTGAGCTACGGGAGGTCGAGGAGCCGTTCGACGCGGGAAACCAAGGCTCGTCAGCGATGCCGCACAAGCGGAACCCACACGCGTCGGAGCGGGTCTCGGGACTGGTAAGGCTTCTGCGCGGCTTCGCTGTCGCCTCGGCGGAAAACGTTGCGCTCTGGCACGAGCGGGACATCAGTCACAGTTCTGCCGAGCGGGTGACCCTTCCCGACGCCTGCATCTTGCTTGACTATCTGTTGCACTTGATGATCGATCTCGTCGATCGATTGGTCGTCCACGGCGATCGAATGCGGCAGAACCTTGAGCTTACCGGCGGACTGATCTACTCGCAGCGCGTGCTCCTGGCATTGGTTGATGCCGGGTTGGACCGGCAAACCGCGTATCACGCCGTGCAGCGCCATGCGTTGGCCGCCTGGGATGGAGGGTCGTCATTTGTCGATCGGCTGAGAGCCGACCCTGAAGTGGCTGCCCTGCTGTCCGATGAACGCTTGTCATCACTCTTTGATCCGCAGTGCCAATTGACAGGGGTCGATGCCATCTTCGATCGGGTTGGCTTGTCTGGAAAGGGCGAATTCCGGCTTGAGAGCGGCGAATGAGTGGTGACCTAGAGAGTCAAGTGCTCGCTGGACTGCAGCTGTATCGCCGCGGCAAGGTACGAGACATCTACGATCTCGGTGACCGGTTGCTGATGGTCTCCTCCAATCGAATCTCGGCATTCGATGTCGTTCTGCCGAGCTTGATTCCGAGCAAGGGGGCTATCCTGACACGGCTCTCCATGTTCTGGTTCGGACGGCTGAGAGAAGTTATTCCGAATCACTTCGTCACGTCTGAATCGGCGAGTTTTCCTCCTTCCCTCAGTGGTCTCAGTGCCGATACCATTAAACGCTCGATGATTGTCAAGAAGGCCGACCGAATCGATGTCGAATGCGTGGTCCGAGGCTTTCTCGCTGGCTCCGCTTGGCGCGATTACACGTCCACTGGGACCATTAGCGGCGTACTGTTGCCATCAGGGATGCGTGCTGGCGACGTCTTGCCGGCGCCACTTTTCACTCCGGCGGTCAAGCACGACCGGGGGCATGATGTGACGATCTCTCGCGGCGATTTGGAAGCGACGATTGGCGTCAAGCTCGCTCGCTCTCTCGAAGAGCTTAGCCTCAGCCTGTATGACGAGGCTGCACGGCATGCGCGTGAGCGCGGCATCATTGTGGCCGACACAAAATTTGAGTTTGGTCTTGTCGATGGTGAGCTCACGTTGATTGATGAGGCGCTGACCCCCGATAGCTCACGATTTTGGCTGCAACACGACTACCAGCCGGGTGGGGAACAACCAGGTTTGGACAAACAATTCGTGCGGGACTGGCTGGAGCAAAGTGGCTGGAACAAGCAGCCGCCGGCTCCGTCCTTGCCGCCAGACGTTGTGACGCGAACGGCTCAGCGGTATCAGGAAGCCTACGACCGGCTGACTGGTTCTCCATCAACCACGATCTAGGGAGGCGAGAGCGATCCCGATGAGAGACGCCGAGTCGAACGGTTCAGGGAATGAGCCAGCAGAGGCTGGCCATGCTGATTGGACAGCGGAGATCGTCGTCATCCCGAAGCAGGGAGTGAACGATCCTGAAGGAACGGCGATTATGAACGGACTCGTTGCGCTTGGTTATGACCACGTGTCGCGGGTGCGCGCCGGCCGCTACTTCGAAGTTGTCCTTACCGCCAACGATGCAGGTGCAGCGGCGACGGCTGTCGAGCAGATGTGTGATCGTCTCATTGCGAACCCGGTGATTGAAGCGTATCGATATGCGCTGCGACCGGCGGGCGATCCGATGCGGGTTGCTGCACGAGATGGAACTCTATGATTGGGGTTGTCTCCTTTCCAGGCAGCAACGGTGACCACGACGCGCTGCATGCGTTCACAGCTGATGTCGGCCGGGCGGCGCGGATCGTTGATTATCGCGAGAGTGATCTTGTTGGTTTAGAGGCAATCATCCTGCCTGGAGGGTTCTCTTACGGTGATCATCTGCGGTGTGGTGCGATCGCGCGGTTCGCGCCGGTCATGGCGGCAGTCAAGCGGTTTGCTGAGGCGGGCGGTCCAATCCTCGGTATCTGCAATGGATTTCAAGTACTGACTGAGGCGCATCTGCTACCGGGCGCACTGTTGCGGAACGCGAACCTCAAGTTTCACTGCCAGCGAGTCCACGTCAAGATTGAGCGTTCGGATACGGCCTGGACGAGTGGGATGGAGCCGAACGAGATCCTGTTGCTGCCAATAGCAAATGGAGACGGTACCTATTTCGCCGACGCGGCGACGTTAGCGGAGCTGGAGCGAGAGGGGCGAGTGGTGGGGCGTTACTGCGATGCTACTGGCAACATATCCCATAAGCATAACTCACGTGGTTCAACCAACACAATTGCCGCTATTACCAATCACAAACGCAACATTCTCGGCATGATGCCTCACCCCGAACGCGCGACCTCAGACTTGATTGGCGGTCATGATGGATTGAAATTGCTGCGAGCCGGTCTTGAAACCCTCGATCGTCGATAGGAGGTCGCGGGGCCAAACATGGTGAGCCAAGTCAATCACGCTGACGCGGTCGAAAAAGATGGCACCAGCGGCGACGACGCTCCCGCGACCACGCCGTGGCGCGAAGTCGCCCTGTCGGACCCCGAGTACCAGCTGATCCTGGACCAGCTTGGTCGAGTTCCGACAGCGGTCGAGCTCGGTATGTTCGGAGCGATGTGGAG
>JACCSN010000050.1 GCA_013812985.1 Hyphomicrobiales bacterium
GAAGGCGGGGATGAGGTTGAAGAGGACGAGGAAGATATTGACGGAGAACAGCCGCGCCATGAAGCCGAGCGCCGGATTGTCGAGCCGCTGCAGCGCGTCTATGTCGAAGCGCGCGTTCATGATGACGAACAGGACGACGGCGATGACGACGTTGACCGCCGGCCCGGCCAGCGCCACGACGATCTCCTGCCCGGACTTTTCGGGCATTCGCTCCAGCCGCGCCAGCCCGCCGATCGGCAGGAGCGTGATGTCCGGCGTCCTGATGCCGTAGCGCCGCGCCGCCAGCGCATGGCCGAATTCATGTGCAATGACGCAGGCGAAGAGGGCGAGGATGAAGGCGACGCCCTCGAAAGCCGCTGGCGGGCCGCCCTGCTGGTAATGGGAGATCCCGATCCAGGCGAGCAGGAGCAGGAACGTGACGTGGATGCGGATCTGGCTGCCGAACAGGCGCGCGATCGGGAACGACCAGGACATGAAGCGGGGCTCCGGCGATTGGGCGGATGGCGCACCGCTTAAATGCGGCGCGCCGCCTGGGGTTCAATGCCGGCTTCCGCGGTTGGCGCGCTGGAGGTGGCGATGCGAACGTATTGGCCCCGATGCTCGGCGGAGAACAGCCCGCCTTTGCCCGCAGCTCGGTACGTGCTAAATTCACCTTCATGCAGAAGACGGACGAGAGCAATGAGATCGAGGTTCGACCAGAGCTGATGGAGCGGCTCGGGGAGCTGGCCTTTGAAATGGCTGCGTCCGCCGAGGAGCTGCAAGCCGCGGCCAGCGAATGGGCTGAGATCGAAGCTGTCCTCGGCGAAGTGGAGGCGGAGCTGGCTGGCGGAGCGCCCACCTATTCGCACGAAGAGGTCTTCGGACGGGCGGAGGCCATTCTGGAGCGCCGGATCCGCGCCGCCGGTCAATGAGTCTGCGCTACAGCGCGCGTGCCCTCGCGGACTTGGAGCGGATCGCCAGCTACATCGAAGCCGAGGACCCAACTGCGGCGCGCCGAATCGTTCAGCGCATTCGCGATCGCTGTGGCAGCTTGGCGGAGTTCCCGCGGCAGGGCGTCACGACGAGAACCAGCGAGCGCCGTATGCTCGTCATCAGTGGCACTCCCTACCTGGTCTTCTACAGCATCAGGGGAGAGACCGTCTCCGTCCTCCACGTTCGGCACGGCAAGCGCCGCCCGCAGCGCTAAATCGGCTATCCGACCCTTTTGGGCTCCAGCGTCTGGCGGAAGAGCTCCGTATCGGCGCGGTCCATGAGCCGGACGGTCATCGCCTCGGTTTGCCCGTCGATCTCCACGACGCCGAAGAACTGCAGGCCCTCCGACGGCGGCTTGTTCTGTTCCTGGCCTTCCGCCGGCGCCTTGACGTATTTCGCCTCCGGGCCGAACGTCATGTCGAGCTCCCCCGGGCCGAAGGTGCCGGCGTGCAGCGGGCCGGAGACGAATTCCCAGAACGGCTCGAAATCCTGGAACGCCGCCTTGCTCGGATCGTAATAATGCGCCGCCGTGTAGTGGACGTCGGCGGTGAGCCAGACGACGTTCTGGATCTGGGCCGACTTGATGAAGCGGAGGAGGTCGGCGAGTTCCAGCTCGCGGCCCAGCGCCGGGCCGTTCTCGGCGTTGGCGATCGCCTCCGAGCCGGCCTTGCCCTGCGAGTCGTTCCAGACGATCAGCCCGATCGGCATGTCGGAGGCAATGACCTTCCAGGTCGCGCGGGATTCCAGCAGCGCCTGCTGCAGCCAGCGGATCTGCGCCGTCCCGAGAATGCGGTCCTCGGGCGCAAGCGTCGGTTCGACATTGGCGTCGTTAGGGCCGCGGTAGGAACGGAGATCGATGACGAAGACGTCGAGCAACGGTCCGTAGCCGATCTTGCGATAAACGCGGCCGGGCTCGGCCGGCGTGTAGCGGATCGGCGTCATCTCGTGGAAGGCGCGGCCGGCGCGCGCGGCCAGCAGCGGCACGGACTTGACGGTGTAGCGATCGTCGGCGCCGAGATCCTTCGACGCCGACCAGTTGTTCAGCACCTCGTGATCGTCCCACTGATAGATCGTCGGGACGGCGGCGTTGAGCGCCCGCACGTGCGCGTCGAGCATGTTGTACTTGAAGCGGCCGCGAAACTCGTCGAGCGTCTCGGCGACCTTCTCGACGCCTTCGGCGACGATGCTCCGCCAGATCTCGCCGTTCGGCATTTCCTTCTCCGCCGCGATCGGGCCGTCCGAATAGACCGTGTCGCCGGAATGCAGGAAGAAGTCCGGCTCGTGGCGGAGCATGGTCGCGTAGGTCGACATGCCGCCGCGGCTCTCGTCGATGCCCCAGCCCTGGCCGGCCGTGTCGCCGGACCAGACGAGCTTCACCGACCGGCGGCTCGCCGGCGCCGTGCGGAAATGGCCGACGACTGGCTCGGAGATGCCGTTCACGTCGTCGAGGTCGGCGAAGCTGACGCGGTAGAAGATGTCCTGGTCGGACGGCAGGCTGTCGAGGAGCCGCTTCGCCGCGAAATCGTTCTCCGGCAGCGCGTCGGTGGGGCTCAGCCGGACGGAATCGCGGAACGTGTCGGAGGTCGCGACCTCCACAATCATCCGCGATGGCCGGTCGGCGCGCGCCCAGATCATCCCGGAATTCGCGTCGACATCGCCTGACTGCAAGCCATGCGTCACGATCGGGCGCGACTGCGCGCGGCTGATTGCCGGCATGGCGAGCCCGGAGGCGGCGACCAGGCCGGAAGCCGTGGACGACAGGACGAATGAACGGCGCGTGAGCTTCAGCGGCATGAGAGGCCTCCCTTGTTCACAAGGAGTGTCGCCGCCGGAGATGAAGCCGCTGTCACGCTTGGACGAAGCTTTTCTGTCGTTCGCGTGAAGTTATTAGCAGCCTGTTAACCATAGGAGCCCACCCTGACGGCAGCCATTCCAATGGAGGGAACCTATCATGGCTACGATGAGCCCGCGGCAGGCAGACACATACAGCAATCATCCTCAGGTGAATCTACCGGCTGCCTGGATGGGCCCTGCCAGATACACCTCATTCGAGGAGCTCGGGACGGACCTGGCGACTCTGCCGGGCAAGGCCATGCAGGATCCCTTGACCACGATCGCGGACAAGAAGGCCAAGGCCGCCGAAACCGCGAAGCTGCACCGCTTGAGTTCCGTAATCGTGAGGGCGAAGGAAGACCTCGCGGCGCGATTGGGCGTGGCGACCAACGCGATCGAGATCACGATCCGCGGCTGACCCACGGCGCCGCCAAAGGTTTCTGCGAAGGCGGTCGCGCCAGCGCGCCTCAGGTCTCGGCGCGGGCGCCGCTCAGCACGGCGAGAAAGGCGTCCCCGTAGGCCGCAAGCTTCCTCGCGCCGACGCCGTGCACGCCGCCAAGGGCGACGAGCGTTGTCGGGCGTTCCGCCGCCATGGCGATCAGGGTGCGGTCGGGAAAGACGACATAGGCCGGCACGCGCGCCTCTCCGGCGAGCTTTCGCCTCAGCGCCTTCAGCGCGGCGAGGAGCTCATTGTCCACATCGTCGGGCACGGCCGCGGCCGCCCGGCGCTCCTTGCGCGAGGGCGCCAGCGCCGCATCGCGGCGGCGGGCGAAAGCGGCGCGGCCGAACAGCACCTCGCGGCCGCTCTCGGTGATCACCCAGCGGCCATACTGCTCGATGTCCAGATGCAGGTGCCCGGCCGCGTAGAGCTGGCGGAACAGCGCCCGCCAGTCGTTCTTGCCTATCTCCGCGCCGACCCCGAAGGTCGGCAGCTGGTCGTGGCGGAAGCGCCGGATCGCCTCGGTCGCCTCGCCCAATAGAAGGCTCACGAGATGCTCGGTGCCGAAGCGCTCGCCGGTGCGGGCAATGGCCGAGAGCGCCTTGCGCGCCGCCTCGGTGGCGTCCTCCGCCGCTGTCCCGCTCTGGCAGAGGTCGCAATTGCCGCAAGGTCCGCTCGCCTCGCCGAAATAGCTGAGCAGCGTCTGGCGGCGACAGACCGGCGCCTCGCAGAGCGCGATGAGCGCCTTAAGCCGGCCGTGCTCGATCCGCTTCTGTTCCTCGCCGGCCGGGCTCTCCTCGATCTGCTGGCGGCGGAGCCGGACATCCTCCATGCCGAACAAGGTCAGCGTATCGGCGGGCAGCCCATCGCGGCCGGCCCGGCCGATTTCCTGGTAATAACTCTCGATCGATTTCGGCAGGTCGGCATGGGCGACGAAGCGCACGTCCGGCTTGTCGATGCCCATGCCGAAGGCGACGGTCGCGACCGCCACCACGCCGTCGTCGCGCTGGAAGCGATCCTGCGCCGCCTGGCGCACGCCGGGGTCGAGGCCGGCATGGTAGGCGACGGCCTCGTGGCCCGCCGCAGCCAGGGCTTCGGCGAAACGCTCCGTGCGCTTGCGCGAAGAGCAATAGACGATGCCCGACTGGCCGCGCCGGGCGGCGATGAAGTCGGCGATCTGCCGCGGGGTGGAGCGCTTCGGCGCGAAGGCGAGGTTGAGGTTCGGCCGGTCGAAGCCATGCACGAAAATGAGCGGCTCGCTGGAGAAAAGGCGTGCGGCGATGTCGTCGCGCGTCATGGCGTCGGCGGTGGCGGTGAGCGCCAGGAGGGGCGGCGCGCCGAGCCGGCGGCGGAGTTCGCCGAGCTGCAGGTAGTCCGGCCGGAAATCGTGGCCCCACTGCGAGACGCAATGCGCTTCGTCGACGGCGAGCCGCGTCAGGCCGATGCGCTTCAGCCGCTCGGCCAGGCCGGCGGAGGCAAGCCGCTCCGGCGCGGCGTAGAGGAGACGGAGCCGTCCCGATTCGGCCTCGGCGAGTGTGGCGCTGTTCTCGTCGTGCGAGTTCATCGAGGTGAGCGCCGCCGCCGGCACGCCGAAGCCGCGCATCTGGGCCACCTGGTCGCGCATCAGCGCAATGAGCGGCGAGACGACCAGCGTCAGCCCGCCCTCGACAAGCGCCGGCAGCTGATAGCAGAGCGACTTTCCCGCACCGGTCGGCATGACGGCAAGCACGTCGGCCCCGGACAGCACCGCCGCTACCACCTCGTCCTGGCCAGGACGCAGGGCGGGGAAGCCGAAGGTGTCGCGCAGGATGCGGGAGGTCGCCAGCACACCAAGCTCACGGCGGGCAGGCGCGGTCTCGATTTCCAGGCCATCGGCATCCATCGGAGCAATCTACTTGTCGTCAGTGCGGCGAAGGAAGCGTAATCACACGTCGTGACCTCGCTGATAGAGCACCAATCTCGGTCCAAAAGGCACTCCGCCAGCCGCAACGTCCCCAATGACGTCCCGTAACGTTGCAGGCGTGTGCAGACGCGAAAGCGAGGCGGGCACGGTGGGGCATCCGAATCTCGCGCTTACAAGGGCGCATTGGGCCGGTAATACAAGAGAGGCATACAATGAGAGCAGGTTTGTTTGCGGGCGGCGTTTCCATGGCCGCGGCACTTACGAGCTTCGCAGCTGTGACCGTCACGA
>JACCSN010000089.1 GCA_013812985.1 Hyphomicrobiales bacterium
CTGGCGGGCAATAGCGAGCGCGCCGACGATCTCGTCCAGGAGACGCTGATGAAGGCGTGGGCGAAGTTCGATACGTTTCAGGAAGGCACCAATCTGCGCGCTTGGCTGTTCACGATCCTGCGTAATGAATTCTACTCGCAGGTCAGGAAGCGCGGTCGCGAGGTGGAGGATGCGGAGGGCACCTACGCCGCCCGGCTCGCGTCGCAGCCTGCCCAGAACGGCCATATGGACATGAGCGATTTCCGCGAGGCCCTCGGCCAGTTGCCGGCCGATCAGCGCGAGGCGCTTGTCCTGGTGGGCGCCTCGGGCTTCTCCTACGAGGAAGCCGCCGATATCTGCGAATGCGCCGTGGGCACGATCAAGAGCCGCGTCAGCCGGGCGCGGACCAGGCTCGGCGAGCTCCTGGCGCTGGAGTTGGGCGAGACCTACGGGGCAGATCCGATGTCCGCCAGCGTGATCACCCGCACCATCGCTTGAGGACCTCGGGTCTCCTGCCAGACGTCAACGAGCGGCCTTCCTGACTGGGTCGTGTGGATCAGCGTCGAGCTGGCTGGGTCTCTTGATTGTCTTGCGAGACGCCGCTTTGCCGCCGCGTCGCATTATGTCAGAAGGGCAGAGCGCGGCAGCCCATGCTTCTCTTCCCTTGCGCCTGCGCTAAGCTGTCGAACAACCCTCAGACCGACCTCCCCGGGAACCGCGATCATGAACCAATCCGCTCCGCTTAAGTTCGGCATGGGCGCCTCGCCTCGCCGCGTCGAGGACGGCTCGCTCATCCGGGGCGCGGGGCGCTACACCACGGATGTGACGCCGGAGGGCGTGCTCACCGCCTATGTGCTGCGATCCGCCGCCGGGCATGCGCGGGTCACGATCGGCGACCTTTCGGCGGCGCGCGAGGCGCCTGGCGTGCATCTGGTCTGGAGCGCCGCGGATGTCGGCGACCTCGCCTTGATGCCGTGCCTGGGCAAGCCCGCCGCCAAGGCGCCCTACGAGGAGCCGCCCTACCCGGTGCTCTGCGGCGAGACCGTCAAGCATGTAGGCGATGCGATCGCCTTCATCGTCGCGGACGACCTGAACAGCGCCAAGTCTGCGGCCGAGCTCATCGAGGTGGATTACGACCCGCTTCCGGCGATCGTCGACACGGCCGGCGCGCTTGCGGCCGACGCGCCGCTCGTCTGGCCGGAGCGCGGCACCAATCTCGCCTTCGAATCCGAGATTGGCGACAAGGCCGCGACAGAGGCGGCTTTTGCGTCAGCGGCGCGGGTGGCGGAGATCACCGTCGTCAACAACCGCCTCGTCTGCAATTACATGGAGCCGCGGGCGATCGTCGCCGAATACGATTCGGCCAGCGCCCGCTACACGGTGATGGTCGGCTCGCAGGGCGTGCACGGCATCCGCGACGCCATGTGCAAGGTGCTCCAGATCGAGCCCGGCGCGATGCGCGTGCTCACCTATGACGTGGGCGGCGGTTTTGGCACCAAGACGTTCAACTACCGGGAGTATCCGCTCACCGTGAAGGCCGCCAAGGCGCTCGGGCGTCCGGTGAAATGGGTGTCCGACCGCAACGAGCATTTCCTCGCCGACGCGCATGGGCGCGATAACGTCACGACGGGCGCCTTCGCGCTCGACGCGGAGGGCCGCATCCAGGCCATGCGCGTCGAGCTGATCGCCAGCCTCGGCTCCTATTTCAACCAGTTCGGCCCGTATATCCCGACCATCGGCCTCACCATGCTGACCGGCCTCTATGACATCCGCGCCGCTTATGCGGTCTGCAAGGCCGTGTTCACCAACACTGTCCCGACCGACGCCTATCGCGGCGCCGGCCGCCCGGAAGCGACCTATTTCATCGAGCGCCTGATGGACGAGGCGGCCCGCGTCGCCGGCCTGTCCCGGACCGAGATCCGCCGCCACAATTTCATCAAGCCGGAGCAGATGCCCTACAAGACGCAGACCGGCCGGACTTATGACACCGGCGATTTCGCCGGGCACATGGACAAGGCGATGGAAGTGGCCGAAGCGGCAAGCTTCGAGGCGCGCCTGCGGGAAAGCCAGGGCAAGGCCAAAATCCGCGGGTTCGGTTTCGCCACCTATGTCGAGGTCTGCGCTTTCGGAAATTCCGAGCCGGCCAAGGCCGTCCTCGACGCCGCCGGCGGGGTGACCATCCATATCGGCCCCCAGTCGACAGGGCAGGGGCACCGCACGGCCTACGCGCAGTTCGTCGCCGAGCCGCTCGGCCTCGACTACGACCGCATCCGCGTGATCCAGGGCGATTCCGACGCGCTGGAGAAGGGCGGCGGCACCGGCGGCTCGCGCTCCATCCCGCTCGGCGTTCCATCCG
>JACCSN010000095.1 GCA_013812985.1 Hyphomicrobiales bacterium
AGGGTGAAGCGGAAATAGAGCCAGACGGCGTGCCGGATGACAGCCGGCGGGAACCGGTGGCGAGCGTACGAGATCGGGGCCATCCGCTCACCTTACCACGGACTGCCCGCTTGCCGTGACATTGCCGATCAGGGAGTCCCACATAACCGGACGAGCGGAAAGCCACGCGGGTAACCACTGGCCGGATTTTACTCCGCCGCGCTCAGCATTACGCCGGCGCTCCATTGGCCCGTTTTGTCACCGCCGTGCACAGTCCACGAGGCGAGCCAGAGAACCTTCCCGCTCGAGCTCCCTCAGGCAGGCCAGGCTCGCTTGCTCGTCAGATGCGCTTTGGATCATTACAGGCCTCTACCCCGGCTCCACTCCGCGGCGATCCCGTCCGCCGCACGCCAGGAGAGCGCCTGGATGGTCAGGGTCGGATTGATGCCCGGGCAGGAGGGGAACACGGCTCCGCTCATGACATAGAGGTTGGGAACCTCGTGCGTGCGCAGGTCGGCATCGACCACCGAGGTTGCCTCGTCCGTGCCCATGCGCAACCCGCCGAGATCATGGGAACTGCTCACGCCCGTCAGCGTCGGGCCTGTCCAGATCTTCTCGACGCCCATCTGGCGGAGCAACTCGACGCTTCGCTTGCGCACATAGTCAATCACCTTCAGCTCGTTAGGATATTGCTGGAACGTGATGCGGATCACCGGGAGGCCAAGACCACTGCGGTCGCGGACGACGGGATCCAGATCAAGGAAATTGGCATCGTACATCAACCCTTCTGGCTGGGCTTCGATGGCGAAGATGCTGTTCCAGTTTCGGACGAGATGCTCCTTGTAGCCGCGGCCCCAAGCGGGCACGTCGGGCGGAAGCGTGTCTTTCGCGGCGAGGATCGGTTGCGTTTGCTGGATGACGCCAAGCGAGGCGCCGCGAATGAAACCGAGACCGGTGTGGTCGAAATTGTCACTCAGGAAGTCATCGATGAGCATGCCCTGAGCCGATGGCCCGGTGAAGCGATTGACCGTCCGGCCGGGGAGGATCCCAAGGACACGGGGCAGCTGTTTCGGCGTGAAATACTTCCCGACTTGACCGTGGCCGTTCGCCAGTCCCGCAGGGAAGCGCTCGCTGTTCGAGAGCAGCAGCAGCCGCACATTCTCGAATGTGTAGGCTGCCAGGATCACGATTGGCGCCGCGAGGTGCTGAAAGCTTCCGCCGCGATCGAGGTAGTCCACCCCGCTTGCCTGGCCTCGCTCGTCGGTGGTTATGCGCAGGACGCGGGATTCCGTGCGGATGTCCAGATTGCCGGTGGCGAGGGCCCGCTTCACGAAGGTCAGGTCGACCGTCGACTTCGCGTCGATGTGACAGCCGTAGAAGGCATTGAACCCGCAATAGGTGCAGGCCGGCCGTCCGTCGAACGGGACCGAGTTGATGCCGGCCGGGACCGGATAGGGGTGATAGCCGGCGGCTAGCGCCGTTTGGCGGAAGAGCTCGCTCAGGCCGGCGGTGCGCAGCGGCGGCAGCGGGTAGCCCTCGCTCCGGTAACCCTCATAAGGATTGCCGCCCTCTACCGGCTCGCCGCGGATATTTCCCGGAATGCCGGCGACACCGGTGATCTGCTCCACGGCGGTGTAGTAGGGCTCCAGGTCATCGTATCCGATCGGCCAATCGACGACGGACGTAGCCGGCGGGATGGCATCTTCGCCGTAGCGCGCGATCGTGTTGGTCCGGATCTTGAAATCGCCGGGCAGGTAGCGCCGCAGCCAGGCGGAATACACGACTGTTCCGCCCACGCCGTTGTTCATTTTGCCCAGCGAGTAGAGAGCCGGGCCGGTGGGCTGCCCCTCCGCCAAGCGCCAGGTCGGAAGCTCCTGATTGAACTTTGGGCCCAATCTGGCCCGCTGGAAGACGGACTCGGTGATCTCGTCGCGGCGATACTCGTCCTTCGTGCGGTGTGGGCCGGCCTCGATGGCGACCACCCTCATGCCGGCCTTGGTCAGGGCATAGGCCGCGGTTGCTCCCGCTGCCCCGAGGCCGACGATGCAGACGTCAGGCCTCGCGCCGGAAGCGTTCATCACGGCTCTTCGGCTACGGGGAGCGGGTAATCCGCCGCCGTGAAGATCCGGTCACGCAGGATGGGCGCGTCGAGCTGCTGCTCCGCATGCGAGTAGCTTGGCTGGGGACCGGGATATCCGAGCAGCTTCCAACCTGAGAGGTTGCGGTTGCCGCCGTGGGCGGGATCGGAAAAGACGCCCTCCAAAGCGTGTGCGCGCAAGAGCTCGAAGAACACCGGGCCCGTTGGCGTATCACCGAATTGCGGTGCCGCGTCGTTTGCCAGGTCCGCTACCATCGTGTCCTGCTGTTCCGCCGTGCAATCCCGGAAGTCAGCCCGGTGGCGGGCTCTGGCCAGCTTATCGAGCGCCACAACTGCGGCGCGGTAGTGGGCTTGGTAGTAATGCTCGGCGCCCGCCAAGCTGCGGTCCAGATAATAAACTGCGCCCGCCTCAATGGCGCCCGGACCCAGGTCATCATCGGGAAAGATGCAGGCCATGGCGGCCTCGATGGTCCGCGCCTGATCGCGGGTAAAGAACTCGAGCCATTCCTCCGGGGCCGCGGGGTGCGGCGGGTCCGACAAGTCCTGCTGCAATTGCTCGCTCCCCTTAGGCGTGCTAACTACCCAAGTAGTGTATCGCCGCCATTTCCGATTAACAACACGCGCCAAAAAAAGACATTGTGGATACGCAAGGAGGCGCCTTTGCCAATGCCCTTGTGAAGGGTGGAAACAAAAACATCAGAGGGAGGAAGCAGATGACAACACGTCAGGGCCGCAAACGAACCCACGCGAACTTGGCAGCGGTTTTCGGAGCAATGCTGCTGATTGGAACCGCCGGCGTTTTTTCCGAGGCAACGGCGCAATCGGGAAAGATTGCGGTTGATATTCCCCGCAACGACTCGGATTTCTGGACCACTTACGCTGAATACATCCCGGCATTTGCGACCGAACTTGGCATTGATCTGATCACGACGAACTCGCAGAACGATGTGCAGAAGCTGGTCGCCAATGCGCAGGCGGTGGTGAGTCAAGGCGCCAAGGCGATCGTCATGGCGCCACAGGATACCGGCGCCGTCGCTTCGACGCTTGACAGGCTGGCCGGTCAGGGCGTGCCGGTCGTCACCATCGACACGCGCCCGGACAAGGGCAAGGTCTTCATGGTCGTCCGCGCCGACAACATCGACCTCGGTCAGAAGGCCTGCAAGGCGATGGGCGACCTTGTAGGCGGGACCGGCAAGGTGGTCGAAATTGTCGGCGGCCTGGCCAACGTGAACGGCCGCGACCGGCATGTCGGGTTCACCGAATGCATTGCCGCCAACTACCCGGGCATCCAGATCATCAGCGTGCCGACGGAATGGGATCCAGGCCGGGCTGCGGCCGGCGTGCAGACGGCCATCACCCAGAATCCCGACCTGAAGGGAATTTACACGCCGGCGGGCGGCGTGTTTCTTTCCGCGGTGCTGCAGACCTTGAAGACCAAGGACCGGCTTTTCCCGGTGGGGGATGCGAAGCACATCACGATCGTGAGCACCGACGGTGTCCCGGAGGAACTGCAAGGAATTCGCGACGGGCTGGTCGACGCGACCGTATCGCAGCCGTGCGATCTCTACGCCAGGTATGGCCTTCTCTACGCACAGGCCGCATTGGAGGGGAAGACCTATCAGCCGGGCCCGACCGACCACGACAGCACGATCGTCGATATCGGCAATGGAAACCTCGAGGACCAGCTGCCCGGACCCCTGGTCACTAAGGCTAACGTCGACGACAAAACCTTGTGGGCCAATCAATAAGTGCTGCCGCAATCGGTAGCGGTTGAAACGCGCCCGGCAACGGCGGAGCCCGCCGTTGCCGAAGCCTTGTCCGTCAGCAAGCGCTTCGGGCCTACGGTCGCCCTCGACGACGTCACCCTATCCGTCCGGCCCGGGGAGTCGCATGCCCTCGTCGGCCGGAACGGCGCGGGCAAGTCCACGCTCGTCGCCATCATGACTGGCATGCTGGCCGCGGACAGCGGCTCGGTGCAGTTTGGCGGCCGCGCCGCCCCGCCGCTTGTTGACAGAAGCGGCTGGAGCCTCAATGTCGCCTGCGTCTACCAGCGCTCCACGATCATTCCCTCGCTGACGGTCGCGGAGAACCTGTTCGTCAATCGGCAGTCGACAGGCCCCTTCATCAGCTGGCGAGCCCTCAACCGGCGCGCTGCGGCGCTTCTCGACGAATACCAGGTGCGGGTCGATGTGTCCCGGCCGGCCGGCGACCTCGATGTCGAGAGCCGGCAGATGGTGGAGATCGCGCGTGCTCTATCCAAGGGCGCGCGCTTCATCATTCTGGACGAACCTACGGCCCAGCTCGACGGAGCTGCTTCCGCGCGGCTGTTTCACCGCATGCGCTCTTTGCAGGCCTCCGGCGTCACATTTCTCTTCATCTCGCATCACCTGCAGGAAATTCATGCGGTCTGCGAAACCGTTACCGTTCTGCGGGATGCCCGCCACATCCTGACCGGTCCGGCAGCGGAAGTCTCTCATGATCGGCTGGTCGAAGCGATGACGGGGGAAGGGCGCCGAACCACCGGTGTTTGGGCGCGCTCTGGCGCCCCCGACAAAGCTGTACCGGTCCTGGAGGTCCATGGGTTGGAGCTGGCCGGGGAATTCAAAGAGGTAAGCCTGAAAGTTCGGCCGGGTGAAATCGTCGGCGTGACGGGGTCGGGGAGCAGCGGGTCGACGGCTTTCGCCCAATCGCTAATTGGACTGCGGACGCCGACCTCCGGAAGGGTTGAGGTCGCAGGCGCCCCCCTTCGGCTCGGCAACGTGACCGCCTCGCTGGCGGCCGGCATCGGCTATGTCCCGCAGGAACGCCACAAAGAAGGGATCATCCCGCTGCTCGCGGTAGGCGAGAACATCACATTGCCGATAGCCGACCGCCTGGGCCGCCTCGGCGCCATCAGCCCCGGGCGGCAGAGGGCCGTCGCGGATGGGATGATCGACCGCCTCGACATTAAGACATCCGGCCCCGAGCAGCCGATCTCGGCGCTGTCCGGGGGCAACCAGCAGAAGGCCGTTATGGCCCGCGCATTGTCGAACAACCCGATTGTCCTCGTGCTGATCGATCCCACGGCCGGCGTCGACGTCCGCTCCAAAGAGTCCCTGCTCGGGGTCGTGACCGAGGAGGCCAGCGCCGGGAGAGCCGTCCTCATGATGACGGATGATCTCGCCGATCTTCGTTGCTGCGATCGCGTCCTGGTGATGTTCCGGGGGGAGGTCGTTCGGGAGCTGGCCGCCGGCTGGGAGGAGGGCGAGATCGTTTCCGCTATCGAAGGGATCGGAACCGATCGTGCGCACTGAGGCTGGCATGTCCGATGGCCCAATCGGCGGACGCGGCCCGCCCCTGACAGCTTCGGCTGATCCGAGCAATGTCCTGGGACGGCGGCGAGCGATGGCGTCGGTTGCGCGGCTCCGGGACTTCACGCTCGTGCCGGTCATCCTTGTGCTGCTCGTCATCGGCGCATTCGTCGATCCAGTGTTTCTGACCGTCGAGAACCTCACCAACGTGCTGCAGCAGCAGACCGAGCTCTCCTTGGTCGTCCTTGCCGCCTCCGTGGTTCTTATCGCGGGCAAATTCGATCTGTCGCTGGAATCGACGGTTGGGCTCGCCCCGGCTCTCGCCGTTCTCATCGTCAATGGCGGACTGGGGACACTGCTCCCGGCTCAATTGTCCATTCCAATCGCTCTGCTGATCGGGGCGGCCATCGGCGCCTTCAATGGACTGCTCATCCTCAAATTCCGGCTGAGCGCCTTTATCGTGACGCTGGGAATGCTCATCGTGCTCCGAGGCCTGCATGTCGGGTTCACCGGCGGCAGGAGCCTGTTCGAGCTTCCGGACCCAATCGCCCGGCTCGGCAGCGACGCGTGGTTGGGCCTTCCTGCCTCTATCTGGATCTGCTCGACCGTCTACGCAGCCGGAATCCTCTTGCTCGGTTTCTTCATGCAGGGGCGGGCGGTCTACGCCGTTGGCGGCAACGCGGACGCGGCCAGAGCCGCAGGAATCCGCACCGACCGGGTTATCTGGATTGTATTCATCGTCGGCGGCTGCCTGGCGGCTCTGGCGGGGGTCCTCCTGGCCGGTCGGCTCGGCTCGATCGCCGCCGCTCAGGGACAGGGGCTCATCTTCACGGTCTTTGCGGCAGCCGTGATCGGCGGCATCAGTCTGGACGGTGGCAAGGGCACCCTTTTCGGCGCGCTCTGCGGAGTCCTCGCACTTGGCCTCATCCAGAACATCCTTACGCTCGCCGGGGTGACGGGAGAGTGGATCGGGGCGATCTACGGCGCGATCATTCTCGCGGCGTTGATGCTCGCACGGATCACTTCAGGAAAAGCGCAGGACTGAACAGGCGTTTCGCAAGGGCCGGAGCGCACATCGTGGGGAGCCGCAATGCAGGGTGATCCGTCGCTGCCGATCAACGGAGCAGGTACCGTCCAGGGGATCTTCCACCCGGTGATCAGTGTCTCCGACATAGATGCCAGTCTGCGCTTCTATCGCGACATCCTTCGATTGTCCGCCACCTTCGACGACTTCCACGATTCGCTCGCCATTGCGCGACTGTTTGGCTTCGCCGAGCCGCGGGTCCGCTCGGCGATCCTCGAATGTGCGGACCGATCTGAATTCGAGCTTGTCGAGTTTCAGCAGCCTCGCGGACGCCAGACGACGGATCAGGGGATGAACGACGCCGGCATCGTCGCTCTTGCCCTCAGGGTGCGTAACCTTGTGGAACTGGTCGGTCGGGTCGAAGCCGGCGGCTTAACGATCTCTTCCGGGATCGTCGAGCAGATCCTGCCTGACGGAGCCGTTCTCAGGGTCGCCGTATGCACGGCACCGGACGGCGTGCGGATCATCTTGGTCGAACCGCCCGAAGGGCGGCGCAGCCTTGGAGCCACGCAAGGCTGGCGGCCCTAGTGGCCCTGTCCTTGACCGACTTACTCTCGGGGTAGTAGTTTGTTGCTCAACGGACAAAAGTCCGATGAAGTCCAGGGGAGGGCTCTTATGAACGACGGCGCAGAAGGCGGAAATCCGAAGTCCGGGACACCGGCGCTGATGACAAGCGGGTTGAGCCGTCGGGCCCTGCTCGAGCGCGCCGCAGCTCTGGGCATTTCGAGCACGATGATTGGAGCGTTCCTGAGCTCCTACGGCGCCAGCACGGCGCGTGCGCAAGGGACGGGCGCTTTCGACCCAAAGAAATATGCCGGTACCCAGCTCAGCATCCTGATGACCGGAGACGAAAACGATCACCGTGCGCTGGGCGACCTTTTGCCTCAGCTGGAGGAAAAAACGGGGATTCAGCTGGAGATCACCTCGCCGGCGCTGGGGCCGCTGATCGAAAAGACGCTGCAGAACCTCAAGGCGGAACGCTCCTCGTTCGACCTCATCAACTACCTCGGCTTCCTGACGACGCAGCAGGTCGGCGGCGGCTATTACGAGAAGCTGATTCCCTACATCGAGAACCCCGAGGAGACCCCGCCGGACTGGGACTTTGCTGATTTCCTCCCGCCGGCAATGAAGAATGTCGCGATCTACGACGTCGAGAACCACGGCCTCGGGCAAGGAAGCGATGTCTACGGCATACCCAGCTTTCACTCTGGCTCCGTCATCTACTTCTATCGCAAGGACCTGTTCGACGCCGCCGGACTTCAGCCTGCAAAGACCTGGGACGAGTTCAAGGCGGCCGCCGCGAAACTGCATTCCGAGGAGGTTGCCGGCTGCAGCTTCATCGGGGCGAATGATTTCT
>JACCSN010000116.1 GCA_013812985.1 Hyphomicrobiales bacterium
CGGTCGAGCCGCGCCATTACCGGCGTCACCGTCACGCCGTGCAGGACGATCGATACCAGGATCACGGTCCCGACCACCGACCACAAATAATCCGGCCGCTCAAAAGCGCCTACGCCCAGCGCATAGGCCAGGTAATAGGCCGAGCCGAGACCGCGGATGCCGTAGAACGCCATAACGCCGCGCTCCAGCCGGGAGCCGGGGAATCCGATGAGCCCGATCCAGCCGGCAAGCGGGCGGACGATGAGGATCGCCGCCGCCGTGAACAGGACCGCGTTCCAATCGAGTTCCGCCAGGAGCCCTCCGGCGATCGCCCCGCCGAACAGGACGAGAAGCATCATCATCAAGAGCCGCTCCATCTGCTCGATGAAGTCGTGCATGCGCTGGTGGTAATCGTGGCGCCGCTCCATGGAGCGCAAGGAGAGCGCCGCGACGAAGACGGCCAGGAAACCGTAGCCGTGCAGCATCTCCGTCAGCCCATAGGTCAGGCAGGTGATCCCGAGCGCCACGAAGCCGTCGCCGGTGCGCGACAGCTTCGCCCGGTTGGGGATGCGGAAGATGAGCAAGCCGAGCACGCGTCCGCAGACAAACCCGGCGGCGATGCCGGCGAAAAGCTTCCAGACGACATCGACCATGAACCAGTCGCGCGCCCACTCCCAACTCGACAGGGAGGTCAGGCCGGCCAGCGCCACGGCCAGGTGAACGAAGGGAAACGCCAAGCCATCGTTCAGGCCAGCTTCCGAGGTGAGCGCGAACCGCACCTCGTCCTCCTCCTCGTCGGAATTGGGCCCGCCGACCTGGACATCGCTCGCCAGGACGGGGTCGGTGGGGGCCAGCAGGGCGCCGAGAAGGAGCGCCGTGGGCAGGTCGAAGCCGAGAAGCGCGACGGCCAGGGCGGTCATCGCGGCGATGGAGAGGAGCATCGTCGGACCGAGCAGCCGCCATGTCGCGCCCCAGCGACGCCAGCCGAACGGCCGGTCGAGCTTCAGCCCAGCGCCCATCAGCGCCACGATGACGACGAGCTCGGTGGCGCGCTCCGTCAGCTCCGGGTGTTCCAGGGGCAGCGGCGCCGCTCCCGGCACCGGCGACAGGAACAAGGCAAGGCCGATCAGGACGCAGATGATGGGGAGCGAGAGCGGCAGCTCCTTGAGGATGAGCGGCAGCCAGGCGGTCATCAGGACCACGGCGCCGAAGCCGGCGAGCACGACGACATAGGCGTTCATCGCCGGCGGCCGCTCGCGGGCTCGAGCGATCCGGCCTTGCCGAGGCAAGCCATGTCCGTCGGTCTGGCGGCTGCTGAGTGCGTCGGCATGGGGGCCTCCTCGTCGGATGTGCCCCTGCCAACCATGCGCGGCGTTGCCGGTTCCCGGCTCACCGGCAGCCGCGCGAGCGCGAAGACTTCGTGGGTCCCGCCGCCCCGACTTAACCCGCCAGGATCAGTGGCGCGAAATCCACTCCCGGGCGGCCCTGAGCGCCTGCGCGATCTGTTCCCGGCTCATCTCGCCCGCGACCTCCTCGCGATGCCGCGCGGCCATCCGGTCGCCCTTTGCGGCCGCGATGTTGAACCACTTATGCGCCTCGATCAGATCGACGCGCCCTTCCCGGCCCGCCGAAAATGCCAGGCCGCGTTCAAAGAAGCTCTCCGGCATGTCGCCCGCGGAGCTCGTCTGCATGTGTGCGCTCATTGACTGCAATCCCCTGAAAATCGACGGTTGAACCCGCTTGTCTTCACGCCCCGATCTTCGGCCTTCGTGCAAAGCCCAGAGTTAAGGCCCATCGTTAACGAAACGTGACTGAAAGATTGATGAACGGTTTCAACGGCCACGCGACCTTTAGCCAACCTCCGGTAAAGATTGAACATTTCGACTTTGACGAGTTTGCGGGAAATAGCCTTGTCTTTAGAATCGCTTCACCAACGCGGCAAATTTGCCGCGGTGCGCCGTCGGAACTGGCGCGATCCGCTCGCTGCGTCGCGACGCTGTCGCTCGTTTCGCACGAGCGACCATGTTGAGGATAGCTGGGGTGGCAGCGGTCCGGACGGAACGCCGATCCGGTTCTCGATGGAGGCGATCCGTGTCGCCCTGTCTATGTCCGCCCGACGCCGCGCCGGTCGCAAGCCTTACCCGCACGCCGGCATCGGATTGGGCGTACCTCGCCGGGTCGAGTCCGCCGCACCAAGCCTGGATATTGCTCAGGCCTCCGCCAAAGAGCGTGTCGTTGCCTGATCGTATCATCGCCGGCGCCGCCCTGAGCAGGTTGGAGACTTCCGCCGCGTTGAGGCTGTTGTTGCCGGAGGCACCGGATAGCTCATTGCGACCGCCCACCGCGTAGAAATTGTCGTGAGCCCGTTTCTCGCGCCAAATTAGACGTAGGACAGCGGGCGCCTCGCGCGCGGCGACCAGAGGTTGGTCAAACGCTTCCGGTTGGGGACTTAATAGGATGAGGGGTCGAGCGGCGTGTCCGGAGGGTTTCGGGACGGGCTCTAACTGATTTTCGCTTCCGTCAAGCGCGTGCCGAAATTCGTCCTCGCCTTGCCCCACTCGGCCCGCGAGGCGAGCTCCGGCAGGGGCAGGTGGCAGCGGATGGAGAGCCCGCTCTGCGTCACTCTCCACGGCGGATCGATGTCCTGGCAGATGCGGCCAGGCTGCCAGGGGCAGCGGCCGGCGAAGGCGCAGGCCCCGTCGCGCCGGCCGGACTCGGTTGCCCGCGCGCCGAATCGCGCCGTTCGCCGCGGCGTCGTGACGGAAGCGATGGTCGGCACTGCCATCAGCAGGCTGTGCGTATAGGGGTGATAGGGCGGCGCGAAGATGTCCTCGTTGCGGCCGATCTCCATCAGCTGACCGCGGAACAGCACCGCCACCGTGTCCGCCAGCGACCGCACCACGGCGAGGTCATGGGAGATGAACAACATCGAGATCGCGCGCTCGGCGCGCAGCCTGCGCAGGAGCTGGATGATGTTCGCCTGGACCGACACATCCAGGGCGGAGAGGATCTCGTCACAGAGGAGCAGCTCGGGTTCGGCGATCAGCGCCCTGGCGATGGCGACGCGCTGACGCTCGCCGCCCGATAGCTGGTCCGCATAGCGCGCCGCATAACCCGCTTCGAGCTGGACATCGGAGAGAGCGCGTTCGATGCGCGCCTCGGCCTCCCTCCGCGACAGCTGAAGAAACATTTGCAGCGGGCGGCCCAAGATCTTTCCGACCGGCGCGCGCGGATTGAGCGAGGCGTCGGGGTTCTGGAACACATACTGGATGCGCCGCCGTTCGTCCGCGGTGCGGTTGCGGTACGATCCGGCCAGCGGTGCGCCGTCGAAGCGGATCGTCCCCGTCGAGGACGGCAGCAGACCGCTGACCGCCCGCGCGACGGTGGATTTGCCGCTCCCGGACTCGCCGACAAGCGCGAAAGTCTCACCCTTGCCGATGACGAAGCTGAGGTCGCGCACGGCCACGAACGGCTTGCCGGGCAGCCAACGGCCGACAAGGCCGTTCTGGCGCCCGTAAGCGAGCGTGACCTCCTGGAGCGAAAGGATCGGCTCCGGCGTCCGGTTGGGCCCGCGTAGCGCGATGACCTCGGCGGCGACCCTGCCCGCTCCGACCGCCCGCCAGCGCTGGCAGGCCACCCGGTGGTCTGGGCGAACCTCCTCCAGAAATTGTCGGCGCTCCCAACAGCTCGGCTCGCTATGGGCGCAGCGCGGCGCGAACGGGCAGCCCGGCGGCAGCTCGCGCCGGCGGAGCGCCCCCTGCAACGGCATCGCCTGCGCGGCGTTCACCGGATCGTCGATGCGCGGCACGGAGGCGACAAGGCCCTTGGTGTAAGGGTGCCGGGGCGCCCCGAACAGCTCGGCGGCGGGCGCTGTCTCCACAATGTGGCCGGCATACATGACGCCCACCCGGTCGGCGATCTGGGCGAGCACGCCGAGGTCATGCGTGACGTAAAGCATGGCCGTGCCGAGCCGCGCGCGCAGATTGACCAGGAGGCTTATGATCTGCTCCTGCGTCGTAACGTCGAGCCCGGTGGTCGGCTCGTCGAGCACGACGAGGTCTGGCTCGCAAGCGACGGCGATGGCGATGCAGACGCGCTGCTGCTGGCCGCCGGACAGCTGGTGCGGGTAGCGCGCAAGGAGCCGGCGTGGTTCCGGCAGGCCGACGAGGTCGAACAGCTCGGCCGCGCGGTCAAACGCTTTTGCCAGGCCCTCGGCTCGCTTGTGCAGGATGAGCGTCTCGGCCACCTGACGGCCAACCCGGATGCCGGGATTGAGCGCCGTGGTCGGGTTCTGCGGCACGAAGCCGATGCGGTCGCCGCGGAGCCGGTCAAGCTCGCGGCGGCGGAGAGAAAGGAGATCCTGGCCCTGGAACAGGACCTGCCCGCCCTCCACGCGCATGTTGGGATGACGGTAGCCGAGCAGCTGCAGGCCGGCGGTCGACTTGCCGCAGCCGGATTCGCCGACGAGGCCCAGCACTTCGCCGCGCGCGATCGTGAAATCGACCCCATGCAGGACGCGCAGCCAGGAATCGGCGTCGCGGTAAGCGATCTTCAGGCCGGTGACGCGGATGACCGGTTCCGTCATGCGCCCCCCAGCTTGACGGTGCGCCCGAGGATGCGGGCGAGCCCCTCCGTGAAGAGGTTGAGGCCGACGACGAGCGAGGCGAGCGCCAGTCCCGGGCCGAGCACCGTGATCGGGGAGACGATCAGAAGCGCCCGGTTCTCGCTGATCATCAGGCCCCATTCCGGCGTTGGCGGCCTGAGCCCGAAGCCGAGGAAGCCGAGCGAGCCGATCAGGACCGGCGCGTAGCCGGCCCGCAGCGCGAACTCCACCAGCAGCACGCTGGAGGCGTTCGGCAGCACCTCCCGGCGGACGACCGACCACGCGCTCTCGCCGCGCAGCCGCGCCACGGTGACGAAATCGCGGGTGGCGATCTCGATCGCCGCGACCCGCGCCATCCGCGCGATCCGCGGCGCGTAGACCAGCGCCACCACCAGCACGACGAGAACCGGATGCCCGGAGAGCTCGGGCCCGACCGATGCGATGGCGAGGAGGGCCAGCACGAGGAATGGGATGCTGATCAGGGTCTCGAGCAGCCGCTGAATCAGATTGTCGATCCAGCCCCCGACATAGCCGGAGAACAGGCCGAGCATCGCCCCGACCAGGAGGCCGAGCGCGGTTCCGGAGAGCGACAGCAGGATGACGATATGCGCGCCATGCACGACGCGGCTCAGCACGTCGCGGCCGAGCTGGTCGACGCCGAACGGGTGCTGCCAGCTCATCCCCGATAGCGGGGGGCCGGTCCCCATCTGGGAAAAGCCGTAGGGCACCAGGAACGGCCCGACGACGGCAACGGCAAGATGCAGGATTAGGATCGCGGCGCCGATCCGGAAGCTGAGCGGCGTGCGTTTCAGCACCCGCCAGCGGTGGGCGGGAGTCGGGGCGAGATCAACGGCCGCCATCGCCTAGGCGGTCCGCAGCCGCGGATTGAGCAGGATCGCCCCGATATCGGCGAACAGATTGGCGCCGATATAGACGGCCGCCGCGATCATCACCGTCGCCTCGATGAGCGGGAGATCGCGGAGTTGCAGCGCGTCGACCAGGAGGCTGCCGAAGCCCGGATAGCTGAACACCCGCTCCACCACCACCACGCCGCCGATGAGGTAGGCGAGGTTGAGCGCCGTCACGTTGAGCGTCGGCACGAGCGCATTGGGAAGGGCGTGACGCCACACGACGCGCCGGGTCGGCACGCCCTTCAGCTCGGCCATCCGGATATAGTCGGAATCGAGCACCTCGATCAGGTTGTCCCGCAACATTCGCACGGCGTAGACCGCCATCACGATCGCCAGCGTGACCGCCGGCAACGTCATGGCGTGCAGGTATTGGCCGATTGTCGAGCTCCCATCGACGAGCGACATCGCGGGAAACAGTGGCGTCATCACCACGAACGCGATCATCAGCATGGTGGCGAGCAGAAAGTCGGGCACGGAGAGAAGGACGAGCGTCACGACCGAGAAAGCGTGGTCGACGGCTTGGTCGCGTCGGATCGCCTGGATCAGCGCCGGCAGCGTCGCCAGCGGGATGTAAAGGAGAAAGGCGTAGAGCGAGAGAAGCAGCGTGTTGAAGATGCGCGGGCCGAGGATGTCGACGATGCGCCGCCCGCTGATGAGCGAGACGCCGAGATCGCCTCGCGCCAGGTTGCCGAACCAGGTCAGGTAGCGGAGATGGGCCGGGTCGTCGAGGTTGAGCCGCTCCCGCACCGTGGCGAGCGATTCCGGCGTGGCGTCGCGGCCGAGCACGCGGGTCGCGACATCGCCGGGCAGTATTTCCAGCACCGAGAAGAT
>JACCSN010000130.1 GCA_013812985.1 Hyphomicrobiales bacterium
TTCTCGACCTGCTCGACCATGAGGCGATGCGCTCGCAGGGTCGCGAAAAGATCTACCATCCCGGCACCTACAACGGGAACCCCGTGTCGGCGGCGGCGGGGGTCGCGACGCTGTCCATAGTTGGCGGCGGCGGGGTCTGCGAGGCGGCCAACCGCGCCGGCCAGCAACTGCGCGAAGGCTTTGCCGCGGTTGCGGCAGCCGAGGGGGTTCGCTGGGGTGTTTATGGCAGCTATTCGGCGCTGCACATCTGCCTGAATCCCGAGCTCGATATCGATCCGCTAGCCTTCCGTCCCGAGGAGCACTCGCGCCAGGAGTTGCAAGCAAAGCCTCCGGAACAGGTCAGGCGGCTGCGGATGGCCATGCTGATCCACGGCGTGGACCTGAGCGGCTGGCCCGGAGGCCTCGCCTCCGCCGTGCACACGCAAGAGGATATCACCGCCACGATCGATGCCTTCCGTGCGAGCCTACGGCTGCTCAAGCGCGAGGGGCTCGTCTGATAGCCGCCGGTTCCTCCGGTCACACGTGGTGCCGTGGCACTGATCTGCTTCCACGGTCAGAGTGGATTACCTCTCCGCCATCGAAAGGTGCAGCTCCCAGCGGATGTTGAAGTGCGTTTCAGATGCGGTGAGAGCCGCTGTGCTGTGAGTCTGGATATTCCAGTCGCCGCGGGCCAGAGTCATCACCCACTTGGCCTCGACGGAAGCCGAAAGCGGATCGTCCGGGTGGATCGAGAAGTCGACCACCCCCGGCGTGGCCCCCGCCACGAAGGCACCGCGTTCGACGTCGCCCCAAAGGTGGATCGCTGCACGTCGCGCAACTCGTTTTGCAAGCTGGCCCGGGTGATCGGATCGACCGAACGGCTCGTCCATCAGCAGCAGTGGCGCGTCGGCGGCGAGCGCGCGGGCAAACCCTGCCCGCTGCTGCTGGCCGCCGGAAAGCGAACATGTCATTCAAGCGCGACGGCGGCGGAATGGGGGAGTTCCACCTTCGGCAGGCGGGCCAAAGCGACGGCCACGCTCAAGGCATCGAACTCGACTAGGTTTTTTTGGCCAATGGCGTCGCATTATCGTATGAACACAGGGCATGACCGGGGATTATCTGTTACCCGCTAGATGGGAGGCACTGGGCGTGGCGCGGCCGAAGAACCGGGGCGGGGGAGAGGTCGCCGAAGGTTCGTCCTTCGCTCAGGTGTCCGAATTCGTCTTGCGACGGCCAGCCGGGGCCTTCCCCGATCAAGTACTGGAAGCGGCCAGCGTCCTGTTCCTGGATACTCTTGGTGTGACGATCGGCGCGGCGCTCATGGATGCCGGGCGGATCGCCCGCGACGTTGCGGCGAAGCTATACGGCGCCGGCAATGACGGCCGCGCGGCCCGGATCATGTTCGATGGACGGCGCGTCAGTTTGGCGGGCGCAGCCTTCGCGGCGGCGACGCAGACGGATAATCTCGACGGCCACGACGGCTACAGCCCAACAAAGGGCCATATGGGCGTGGTCGTCGTCCCTACCGTGGCCGCGCTTGCGGAAGGGCTCCCCGCCCTCACTGGTCCAGAGGCGCTGGCTTTGATCGTGGTCGGTTATGAGATCGCCGGCCGGGCCGGCATCGCGCTCCATGCGACGGTTTCGGATTACCACACCTCAGGTGCATGGAACGCGCTCGGGGTCGCGGCCATGGCAGCACGGGCGCGAGGTCAGTCGGATGACCAGCTTCGCCAGGCGCTGGGCATTGCCGAATACCACGGACCCCGCAGCCAGATGATGCGCGAGATCGCACATCCGACGATGCTGCACGACGGATCGGGCTGGGGTGCGCTAGCAGGGCTCTCGGCGGCGGTGCTGGCCGAGCACGGCTTCGCCGGCGCGCCGGCCGTCACGGTCGAGGCACCCGAGGTTGCCCGGCACTGGCAGGATGTCGGCTCGTTCTGGCAGGTGCTGCATCAGTACATCAAACCCTATCCAGTTTGCCGCTGGGCGCATGCGGCCATCGACGCCACGCGGGCGCTGTGCGCCGCGAACGGCCTTACGGCCGAACAGATCGCCCACGTCCACGTCAACAGCTTCCACCATGCGACAGCGCTGTTCCCCGGCATGCCGGACACGACCTCTAAGGCGCAGTACAGCCTGCCCTTCGCGGTCGCGACCATGATCGTGCACGGCGGCATCGGGCTGGATCACATTTCGGGCGCTGGCCTCGCCGATCCGGCCATCGCGAAAGTGCTCAAGCGGATCAGCGTCGCGGAATCGGAGCGCCACACCGGCCGGTTCCCCGAAGGACGGTGGGCCGATGTGCTGATCCGCACGACAGACGGCCGCACGCTGGAGTCAGGCGACGTCCACGCCCGCGGCGGACCGGAGGCGCCCATGAGCCGGGAGGACGTCCTTGCCAAGTATCGGGACTTCGCAACCCCCGTGCTGGGCGAAGAGCGTTCAAATGCAATCCGGGATAAAATCCTGGGCCTCACTGCCCCGAATAGCCGCTTCGCGGATCTTGCGGTTTTGCTCTACGACATTCCGCAGGCGGGTGCCTGACACATGGATGTTGCCCGCGATGCCTTCCCATATCTCTCACGCGGCGCCGGGCATCTGGCCGGCGTGCCTTTAGCGCAATCCGCATCGGCTTCACCGGGGAGCTCAGCTACGAGTTGCATGGCCCGTCGAGCTTCGCCCCCGGCCTTTGGGACGCGGTGCCTTCCGGCGACGCACGCTGGTTTGTCAGGCGTGCTGCGCACGAGAATGCGACGCACGCCGCCGGTGAAGGGCTGCTGCGCATGATCGGCCCTCTTGCCGATCACATCCGGGCTACAGCCTAAGCAAAGTGTCAAGCAGGCCGCCCGTGATCCTGCATACCGATGCGGCAAGCGTCGCTGTGGAGACCCTGAACGAAACCCATCCAGACCTGCGCGTCGAGACCTGCAACAGCTATGCCGGGCTTGCCGATCTGATCGAGACGATCCAGGCCGAGGTGGTCTATTCGGTGCGTTTCGACGGCACGCCGCGCTTCCCCAAGCAGGCGCTGGTCGACAGCGAAACTGTCAAATGGATCTCGGTCGGCGGCTCGGGGACCGACCATCTGCAACCCTGGGATCCGGCGCGCCTCACGGTGACCAATGCCGCGGGGGTGGCCGCGGACATGATCGCCGAATACGTCCTGGGGGTGATACTCACCTTCTCCCTCGATCTGCGCGGCTTCGCCCGGCTCCAACAAGCGCGCGAGTGGAAAGCCGGGAAAGTGCAGCCGGTCAACAGGCAAACGCTGCTCATTCTCGGGCTTGGCAAGACCGGCCTGGCGATCGCAGCGCGCGCCAAGGCCTTCGGCATGACCACGCTCGGCGTCCGAGCCCGTCCCAAGCCAACCGCCGGGGATCGACGAGGTGCACGGCACCGGTGACCTTGCGTCCTTGTGGGCCCGCGCCGACTTCGTTGTTTGCTGCGTCCCGTTGCTTGACAGGACGCGCGGGCTGGTCGGCCCGGAGGCTTTTGCGGCCATGACGGCGAACGCGGTGCTCGTCGATGTGTCGCGCGGCGGGGTGGTGGACGAGCCCGCTCTGCTTCATGCGATCGAGTCCGGCAGGATCAGGGGCGCCGCGCTCGATGTTTTTGCCACCGAGCCATTGCCCAAGGAGCATCCGCTCTGGGGCTACGAGAACGTCATCATCACCCCGCATTGCTCTTCGGTCTACGACGGGTGGGACGTGAAATCCGTCCGCATGTTCGCCGAGAACCTGACGCGCTACCGACGGGGCGAGCCGCTCCACAATGTGGGCAGCCCCGAACGCGGTTATTGAAGGAAGGGAATGCCGAATGACGCAGCACGTGCGGACGGGGGGCCGCAGAGCGAAAGCCGGCCGAAGCGGCGGGAATATTCCGCAGCTTCCCTGGCAGCGCGTCGTCAATCCCTACGCGCCCATGCAGCTGCTGGACGCGGAGAAGATGGAGGCGCTGCACCGAACCTCGATCCGCATCCTTTCGGAGCTGGGGATCCGGGTCATGGGCGAGCGCGTGATAGCCATTTTCGAATCCGCCGGTGCGATCGTTGACCGTGCCGAAAATCTGATCCGGATTGACGAGAGTCTGGTCAACGAGGCCCTGAAGACCGTCCCCTCCTCCTTCACGCTGACCGCCCGCAACCCCGCCAAGGAGATCCGCATCGGCGAGAACGCAATGGCATTCGGCCTCGTCGCGGGTCCGCCCAACGTGCATGACCGGATCAACGGCCGCCGCCCGGGCAATCTCCCCGACTACGAGAACTTCATCCGACTCGCGCACTTCTTCAACGCCATCCACATCATCGGCAATCAGGTCGTCGCGCCGGTCGACCTGCCGGCCAACTCGCGCCATCTCGACACCTATCGCGCCAACCTGACGATGAGCGACCTGAGCTTCCACTGCACCGCGATCGGCCGCGGCAGGGCGATGGACGGCATCAACATGATGGCGATCGCCCGCGGGATTACGGTCGAGGAGATGCGGGCCTCGCCGGGGGTGACGACGATCATCTCGGTCAATTCGCCGCGGCTCTTGGACGATGCGATGGCCGACGGGCTTATCGCCATGGCGGAGCACGGCCAACCCGTCACCGTCACCCCGTTCACGTTGATGGGCGCAATGACGCCCGTGACGCTCGCCGCGGCCCTTGCCCAGCAGAACGCGGAGGCGCTGTTTGGGATCGCTTTGACCCAACTCGTCAATCTCGGCGCTCCCGTCATGTACGGCGCGTTTACCTCCAACGTGGACATGCGGTCGGGGGCGCCCGCCTTCGGCACGCCCGAAAACGCCAAGGCAAACATCGTGGCGGGGCAGCTCGCGCGCCGCTATCGCCTGCCCTACCGGACATCCAACGCCAACGCTTCCAACGCCGTCGACCTCCAGGCCGCGTACGAGACGGAGATGGCCACTTGGGGCGCGGTACTCGGCGGGGCGAACCTGATCTACCACGCGGCCGGTTGGCTGGAGGGCGGGCTGACCGCCTCCTACTAGTACCTCTTCACAGTGGTTATGACTCCTTGGCTTCCGGATAGGCGCGGCCCATTTTGACGCGGGCTTTGTCGGTTGTGAACATCCATTTGATACGGTCTCCGGCGGCGTTGCGGTGTCGTTCC
>JACCSN010000147.1 GCA_013812985.1 Hyphomicrobiales bacterium
TCGGAGCATTGCCGGCCGGCCAAATCGATGATCTGAATGTATTCACCGGCCCGGACGAAATAGCTTTCGGCGGTCGCCTTGTTCACCCGGATGTCCTGCAGCGGGTCGGCCAATGGGTCCGGCAGGCACATCTCGCCCGGCGACCGCGGGTTCGCCCGTTCGATGCGGAGCTCGACCGGCGTGGCGGTGTCCTGCGCGCCGGGCTGCATGACCTCGCCCGGCGCTGAAACGATAAGGCAGCCGTCCCGCTCGGCGCGGAAATCCTGGGCGTTTCCGGGCGGCGACGCCGTGCCGAAGAGGCGGATCGGCTCGGCGCCGTCCAGTTGGATCGCACGGCGCTTCAGCGCGGCATGCAAGGACGGGTCGTCGTTCGAGCGCAGCGCCCAGGCCCGGGTGCCGCTCGCCTGGGTTCCGACGCCGATGAGGCCCGGATCGACCCGCCCTCCGCGATCGGCGGCGATCAGCTCGCAAGGTTGGCCGCCCTCCATGTCGCGCAGGCTGAGGCGGTCGCCCGCCCGCAGATCGACCACGACCGTCTGGCCGCCCCGGACCGTGTAGCGCTCGACGCCGGCCGGCAGCGCGCGCATGCCCGGACGCAGGATCATGCTGCGCGCCGGCGGCGCGACGGCTCCAGATTCATGTCTGACCTGATTCAACATCAAGCGCCTCAGGGTCCCAGCGTTAGATTAAGGCCAGCGTTAGATTAAGGTTGGGGTGGCCGTGATTCAATGAACGCCGGGCAGATTGGCGAGCCGGACCGCGCCGAAGCACTCAGGCTTTGCCCAGAAAGCTCGCCATGGAATCGTCCATCGCCTTGAACCAGGCCGTATGATGCATGGAGCCCATCGTTCCCGTGCAGGGCGACGGAAAAGCCTTGTCGCGATAGCCGAGGATGCTCTCCTCCTTGTGGTGCTCCCATTCCTTGAACATGTCCGCGGCATGATCGAGCCCGAACTTCGGATAATCCACGTCCTTCAAGAGATCCTTCATGTAGTCGGTCTGGAAATCGATCTGCTCGGTCGGGCTCTTGAGGTTCTCCTCGCGCGCCACCCAGGGGGCGATATCCTTCGCCATCTCCTCCCTCGAGGGGAGCGGGAGCCTGCCGAGGATGACGTCGCGCGCGTACCAGGCCTGCGCGTCGAACATGGAGAAGGTGTAGAACTGGTCCTGCATGCCGAGGTACATGAGCTTCGGATTGCTCTCCCAGAAAATGCCCTTGTAGAGCTGGGGTGGATAAAGCCGGTTGTAGGTCCGCAGCCGCAGCTTCTCTTCCAAAAAGGGGAAGCTGTGCTGATAGCCCGTGCACAGGATAATCGCGTCGACTTCGCGGCTGCCGCCGTCCTTGAAATGCGCGGTCCGGCCCTCCAGCCTGACGAGCAGCGGGCGCTCTTCCATCCCCTGCGGCCAATCGAAGCCCATCGGCTTCGTCCGCCAGCACATGGTGACGGATTGCGCCCCGTATTTGTGGCACTGAAGCGCGATGTCCTCGGCCGAATAGCTCGATCCGACAATGAGCAGATTCTTGCCGGCGAATTCCTGCGCGTCACGGAAATCATGGGCGTGCATGACGCGCCCGGGGAATTTTTCGACCCCTTCGAAATACGGCACGTTCGGCGTCGAGAAATGACCGCTCGCCACGACGACATGGTCGAACTCTTCCGCCATTGTCGCACGGTTCTTCACGTCTTCAGCGGTGACCGTGAACTTTTGGGCTTCCTCGGAATAATGCACGAAGCGGACCGCGGTGCAGAACCGGATGTGTTTACGGATGGAGCTGTTCTTCGCCCGCCCCTTGATGTAGTCGAACAGTACCTCGCGCGGCGGGAAGGATGGGATCGGCTGGCCGAAATGGTCGTCGAACGTGTAGTCGGCGAATTCCAGGCATTCCTTCGGCCCGTTGGACCAGAGATAGCGGTACATGCTGCTGTGCACGGGCTCGCCATGCTCATCGAGTCCGGTGCGCCAAGTGTAGTTCCACAGGCCGCCCCAGTCGCTTTGCCTGTCGAAGCAGACCAGTTCCGGGATCTCGGCGCCTTGGCGCCGGGCTGCTTCGAAGGCGTGCAGCTGCGAAAGGCCGCAAGGGCCAGCCCCGATGATCGCGACACGTGCCGTCATGTCCCCTCCCCTTCTCCGCGTCGATGCGTCGGAGCGCAACCGCCCAAGCGTAAGGCGGCGAATAATCACGACGCAAGGCGAAAGGTGACAAGCGGTCTCAATTTGGGCCTGCTGCGGGCTGCAACGTCACACTGGGGGGCTTGCGGATCGCCCACGTTCGGCTTGACTGCCTTGATATGTGCCAATCAGTCCGTGGCCTTTGGGCGGCCCTCGGCATCCTGTCTTGACGCTTGTGACGTTTGCGCCTCCCGGTCCTGCAATCGCCTCACCTCGTCGATCAGAACTCCAAGCAGCCCTTAGACCGTCAGCACAAGGGAACCTGTCGTGCGCCTTTGCTCGAGATCGCGATGAGCCTCGGCGGCCCGGGCGAGCGGGTAATGCTTCGGCGGATCAACCGTGACGATCCCCTGCCGCACGGCCGCGAAGAAGCGGCTGACATGCGGGCCCAACTTTTCGGGCGTGTCGGTGTAATGCGCGTAGTTCGGCCGGGAGATCGTGATGGATTTGCTCGCGAGCCGGCCGACATCCCAATCGCCGACCGGCCCGGACGCCTGGCCGAAGCTGACCAGAGAGCCGCGCGTGGCAAGCGCCGCGAGCGAACCGGCGAATGTATCGGCCCCGACGGCGTCATAGACGGCATCGGCCCCCCTCCCATCGGTGAAGCGCATGACGGCCTCGGCGAAACTTTCGCGGGAATAGATGATGACGTGATCGGCGCCCCGGCGTTCGACGATGCGCGCTTTCTCCTCGCTCGACACCGTGGCCAGAACCGTCGCGCCCAGATGCTTGGCCCATTGAACCAGCAATTGTCCGACGCCCCCGGCCGCGGCATGAACAAGGATGATGTCGCGCGGTTTCAGCGGATACACGTCGTGGAGCAGGAAGCTTGCCGTCACGCCCTTCAGGAGGCTCGCCGCCGCCATCTCGTCGCTGATGTCGGCCGACAGAGACACAAGCAATTCGGGCGCCATGTTGCGGCGCTCGGCGTAGGCGCCCACCGGCGGGCAGGCATAGGCGACACGATCGCCCGGCGCGAAGCCGGCGACATCCCTGCCGACCGCCTCGATCAGTCCGGCGGCCTCCATGCCGGGAACGGCGGGAGGCCTGAGGAGGTCGAACTGGCCATTGCGGGAATAGATGTCGATGAAGTTGACGCCGACGAAGGTGTGCCGGATGCGCACTTCGCCGCGTCCCGGCAGCGGCAGGTGGACGTCGCGCCATTGCAGCACCTCCGGCCCGCCGTGGCGCTCCACGACGATGGCCTTCGTCGTGGCGTCGGCGGAGCGCGGAGGCGCGACAGAAGGCAGAGCCCGGGATGCGTCGACTGACGTTGGCGCTGACGAGGCGTCTGGGACCAGAATCGCTTGACCGGCTCCCGGACCGAGGTTCCCCGGCCCCGGCCGGCTGCGCGTCAGAATTCCGCGTACCGCCGCGAACCCGGCATTGTAGATGTCGTCGGAGACCAGCCGCATCAGCTCGTCGCGCCGGGTCGCAGGCGGCGAAAACTCCGATCGCCATTCCCAGAACGTCCGGTCGCCGTCGGTGACCGGCTTCAGCCTGATCGTGGCGACATAGCCCATCAGCGGAAGCGGCGCTTCGAGCAGACAGTAGGTGAGCGTCCGCTTGGCGTCGGAAAGCGACAACAGCTGCTCGCGAAACTCGCCTCCGTCGCGCAGCCGGAACCGGCGCACGGAGCCGACCGCGTCGACGCGCGCGCCGCCTTCGATCACGCTCGTCGCAACCGCCGGATGCCAGCTTTCGTGGCCGTTGAAGTCCCGCAGGATGCGCCAGACCTCGTCGATTGGGGCGTCGATGACGGTGCTTTGCGTGACCTGGACCATCGGCCGTCGTTCAGCGTCCGAAACGTTGCTTCAGCGCCGAGAAAGCCGCCTGGAAGACACCCGCGCCAATTTGTTGGACAAGGGCCCTCTCGCGTTCCGGCGGGCAGTCGAAATCGGCCTGCCATTCCGCAAAAGTCGCGTTCCCGTCGGTGATCGGCGTCAGCGCCAGAGTCGCGATGTAGTTCTCGACGGCCATCGGGCTTTCGAGAATGGAATATGTGCAAGAGAACTCGTAATCGGAGAGGGCCAGCAGGCGTTCGCGGATCCTGCCGCCGTCCTTCAGGCCGAAATTTCGGACGCAGCCGATCTGGTCGG
>JACCSN010000142.1 GCA_013812985.1 Hyphomicrobiales bacterium
CGCCTCCGGTCCCCGAGCTTCGGCTGTTCATCACGGACACGCTCGGCAACCCGTTCTTCGAGGAAGACACCCTCGTCCAGGTCGGCGCGGTCGCCAAATCGCGGCGAGACGCCAACGCGGTCAAGAAGGGCCAGCCGATCACGGTCGTCATCGGCAATCCGCCTTACAAGGAAAAGGCCAGGGGCCGGGGCGGCTGGATCGAAGCCGGCACGAAAGGTTACGAGAAGCCGCTCGACCGCTGGAGGCCGCCGCGAAACTGGGGCGTCGGCGCGCACGCCAAGCACTTGAAGAACCTCTACATCTACTTCTGGCGCTGGGCGACCTGGAAGGTCTTCGGCTCGGGCCTCACGGCATCGACCGGCCTGCCCGAGACGGACCAGGAGGGCATCGTCTGCTTCATTACCGTCGCCGGCTTCCTGAACGGTCCTGGGTTCGAACGCATGCGCGAAGACCTGCGCCAGACCTGTTCGGATATCTGGGTCGTCGATTGTTCGCCGGAAGGCCATCAGCCGAACGTCCCGACGCGCATTTTTCAGGGCGTCCAGCAGCCGGTCTGCATCGTGCTGGCCGCCCGCAAGCTCGGCAAGAACGCCAAAGAGCCGGCGCGCGTGCATTTCCGCACTCTGCCGGAAGGAAGGCGCGAGGCTAAGTTCGCGGTGCTCGCTGGCCTGTCGCTTGATGGTCCGGGTTGGGTGAATGGCCCGACCGGCTGGCGCGACCCGTTCCTTCCGGCAGCCGCTGGCGCGTGGGCCGCCTTCCCGGCGCTAAAGGACCTGTTCGTTTACGACGGCTCGGGTGTGATGCCGGGCCGCACCTGGATCATCGCTCCAGACGCCGCGTCGCTGAAAGCGCGCTGGTCACGGCTGATCAGCGAGAAGGATGCGACGAAGAAGGAAACGCTGTTCCACCCGCACCTTCGGAAAGCGGAGCCGGGGGACAAACCATTTCGAAAGGCGGACTCTAGAGGTCTCGCGGGCCACGAAGCCCGACTTGAGCCCGTGATAAACGACGGAAAAGCCGGCGTCGAACCAATACGGTATGGATTTCGCTCTCTGGACCGGCAGTGGATCATTCCTGACGCGCGGCTCATCAATCAGCCGAACCCAACTCTCTGGCAGGCCTATTCGTCCCAACAAACACATCTCACAGCGCCTGAAGATCGAACACCGACCGCCGGGCCGGCACTGACGTTTACCAGTCTCATCCCCGACCTGCATCACTACCATGGCCGCGGCGGACGCGTTTTCCCCCTTTGGCGGGATGCGGGCGCGACGCAGCCGAATGTCCGCCCTGCGCTGCTGGAGCAGCTCGCGACGGCCTACGGCCGATCGGTCTCGGCCGAGGACGTGATGGCCTACCTCGCCGCGGTTGTGGCGCACCCGGCCTTCACGGTCCGGTTCGCGCCCGACCTCGTCCGTCCGGGCCTGCGTGTCCCCTTGACCGCCGACGCGGCCCTGTTCGCCGAGGCCGTCGCGCTCGGCCGCGAGGTCGTTTGGCTGCACTGCTACGGCGAGCGATTCGCCGACCCGGCGGCGAACCGGCCGAAGCGTGCGCCCCGCCTGCCGAAAGACAAAGCCCCCACGATCCCGGTTGGCGGCGCCATCCCGTCCGCCCCTGAGCCGCTTCCCGACACCATGGACTACGACGCGGCGGGTCGCCGTCTGCGCATCGGCAAGGGCTATGTCGAGAATGTCTCGCCGGAAATGTGGGCCTACGAGGTCTCCGGCAAGCCGGTCCTCCGGCAATGGTTCAGCTACCGCCGCCGTGACCGCACCCGCCCTATCATCGGCGATCGCCGCCCACCTTCGCCGCTCGACAGTGTTCAGCCGGAAGGCTGGCTCGCCGAATACACGACCGACCTCCTCGACCTGCTGCATGTCCTCGGCCGCCTGATCGCCCTCGAACCCGCCCAGGCTGACCTCCTGGCCCGCATCTGCGCCGGCCCGCTGCGTAGCGTCGGCGACCTGGGCGCAGCCGGGGCGCTCGCCGTGCTGGAGGTGGCGAAAGCGTCACGGGCGAAACGTGTGAAACCAGGCGCTGCTTCGGCCTGACGACACCGTGGATAACATCGTTGCCGTGCTCGCGCGGAAACGGCGCGTCGGGCAGTGTCGAAGGACTGTCTATTTCGATTCTCCTGGCGGATATCAATGGCGCGCAGCAATCAGCCGGACCTCTTCGGCCCCGAACCGGAGCCGGATCTGTTCGATCCCGATTGGCAACCGCATGCTTATCGCGCCGACCCGGACGACGTGCGCGCCGAGCTGCGGCAGATTCTGGCCGTGGCGCGCGCGGCCAAGGTCATTCCCTGGGATCCGGCGCGCGTCCGCCTCTACCAGACCATCTTCCCGCAGATGACGCTTTGGCTGCCGGACGAAGAGGCGGCGCAGCTGCGGTTCGAGTTTGAAACGGAGATGGCGCGGCTTGAGGCCGCGTGAGCGGCGATTTTCGAATCGGGCCGCTATAGTCGGGGAACAGGCCTTCGCCGAACCCTTTGGCAATCCTCTGAAATCGCCATGACTTATCCCCGGTCCCCAAACCTCGTGTATGATGCCAACACCCTCGCTCATGAGAGGCCGTGTCATGACCGGCATTGCATGGGAGCGAGGGGCGGCGTCGTGGCGGTTCCTCCCGGAGAGGGTCGCCCGGCACGCCCCGGAAGGGTCCGCCCGTGGGCTCCACAAGGGAGCTCGCCGCCACGGTATGATGGCTGTATCCGGCGGGAGCGAAACGGGATTGGCGGATGCTCGCCGCAAGGCGCTCCGCTCGTCCCAAAGTAGCGCCCCGCCCGAGAAGCGCGGACGAGTCGGGGAGTGAAAACGTCGTGCGGGGCGCTTTTCGAGCGCCACAACTACAAGACTCGAGGTGCTTGCGAAGCGCCCCGCCCTCTCAAGCCTGCCCCAGACCGGCGCTTCTCGCGAAGCGGCGGGGCGCTTCTCCGTGGCCGGAAGCACGCGATTGACCGCCTGCGCCTGAAAACCTATTTCCGGCCGCGATGACCAATCTTGAAATCCTGACGATCCCCGATCCGGTGCTCCGGCGGACGAGCGCGCCGGTGGAAACCGTCACCGACGGCACGCGGCGTTTCATGGATCAGATGCTGAAGGCCATGTACGAGGCGCCGGGGGTGGGGCTCGCCGCCATCCAGGTCGGCGAGCCGGTCCGCATCATCACCATCGACGTGGCGCGCGACGAGGAGCCCAAGAACCCGATGTTCCTGGTCAACCCCGAGATCGTCTGGCGCTCCGACGACGAGCGCTCGACCTACGAGGAGGGCTGCCTGTCGATCCCCGAATATTACGCCGAGGTGGAGCGCCCGGCCCGCGTCCGCTTCCGCTACGTCGATTACCACGGGCAGAGCCAGGAGCAGGAGGCCGACGGCCTGCTCGCGGTTTGCGTCCAGCACGAGGTGGACCACCTGAACGGGGTGCTGTTCATCGACTACCTTTCCAAGCTGAAGCGCGACCTGGTGGTGCGGAAATTCACCAAGGCGGCGCGCGAGCGGGACCGGCAGCGACAGCACCGGATCTGAGGGCCCGGCGACGAGAATGACGATGCGCGTCGTCTTCATGGGCACCCCGGATTTCGCCGTCCCGACGCTCCTGGAGCTGATCGGCCAGGGCCACGAGATCGCCGCGGTCTACACCCAGCCGCCCCGCCCCGCCGGCCGCGGCCTGGCCGAGCGGCTCTCGCCGGTGGGCGAGAAAGCGCGGGGCTTCGGCATCCCGGTGCTGACGCCGAGGAGCCTGCGCGACCCGGCGGCGCAGGCGGCATTCTCCGCCCACGGCGCGGATGTCGCCGTGGTGGTGGCCTATGGGCTGATCCTGCCCCGGCCGATCCTGGACGCCCCCGCCGAAGGTTGCCTCAACCTCCACGCTTCGCTGCTGCCGCGCTGGCGGGGGGCGGCACCGATCCAGCGCGCCGTCATGGCGGGGGATCGCGAGACCGGGGTGATGGTGATGCGCATGGAGGAAGGGCTCGACACCGGCCCGGTCTGCCTCGCCGAGCGTGCGCCGATCGGCCCGGACGAGACCGCCGGCGGCCTGCATGACCGGCTGGCGCGGCTGGGCGCCGACCTGATGGCGCGGGCGCTGGCCGCGCTGGGGCGCGGGGCGCTCGTTTGCACGGAGCAAAGCGAAGCCGGGGCGACCTATGCGAGAAAGATCGAGAAGGCCGAGACCCGCATCGATTGGACGCGGTCTGCCGGGCAGGTGCTCAACCACATCCGGGGGCTATCGCCCTCGCCGGGCGCCTGGTGCGAGATCCCGCTCGCCGGCGGGACGGAACGCGTGCAGATTCTTCGCGCGGCGCTCTCGCCTGGGCAAGGCGCGCCGGGCGCCGTGCTGGGCTTTGATCCGCTGGCCGCGGCGTGCGGCGACGGGGCGGTCAGGCTGGAAGAACTCCGGCGCGCCGGGAAACGGCCGGTCGCGGCGGCGGAATTCTTACGCGGGGCGCGGCTTGTCCCCGGAGCGTTGCTCGGCTGACGTTAAGCCGCCGGCAATCGCCCCGGAACAAAGGGCGGGTGCGGACGAGCTTTCGGGTTGACCTTGCCGGAAATTCCGCAAACATGCCGCCAGCGCGCGGACTTCTTGATTTGACGTTCATCAGGCCACCGACCGAAAAGCTCCTCACAGCCACGCCTGAGGTCCGGACCGGCCTGGCCGTGATCCGCCTGGCGGAGGCGCGCGACGGCGCGCAGATCCGCGACCTCCTGGAGGCCTGCTTCCCCGGTTTCGGCGAGGCCGACCTGGTGGACGCGCTCCGGCGCGACGGCGATATCGTGCTGTCGCTCGCCGCCGAGGACGAAGGCGTGGTGGTCGGCTACCTCGCCTTCTCGCGGCTGAACATCGAGGACGAGGACGCCGTGCACCCCGCCGTGGCGCTGGCCCCGCTCGCCGTCTATCCGGAATACCAGCAGCAGGGCGTCGCCACCCGCCTGGTGCGCGAGGCGCATGCCTGCCTCGCCTATATGGGCGAGCGGCTCGCCGTCGTCCTGGGCGAGCCGGCCTATTACGGCCGCTTCGGCTACAGCCACCGCCGGGCCGCCCATTTCACCAGCGACTACCAGTCGCCCTACCTGATGGCGATCTCCTTCGGCGCCGCCCCCTGGGAGGGCCGGCTCGCCTATCCGGCGGCTTTCGCTGATCTCGGTGAGGATTCTCCCGCGGATGCCTCGCTACAAGCTTCTCATCGAGTATGACGGGGCGCCCTTCGTCGGCTGGCAGCGGCAGGCGAACGGACGCTCCGTGCAGGGGGCGATCGAGGCGGCGCTCGCCAGGCTGACCGGCGAAGCCGCGATTCTGCGCGGCGCCGGGCGCACGGATGCCGGCGTGCATGCGCTCGGGCAGGTGGCGCACCTTGATCTTCTGCGGGACTGGAGCGTGGAGAAGCTCCGGGGCGGGCTGAACGCGCATCTGCGGCCCGAGCCCGTCGCGATCCTCTCGGCCGCTGAAGTCGCGCAGCTCTTCGACGCGCGTTTTTCGGCCGTCCGGCGGCATTACCGCTACCGCATCGCCAACCGGCGGCCGCCGCTCGCGCTGGACCGCGGCCGCGCCTGGCAGGTGAAGCATGTGCTGGACCATGCCGCGATGCATGAGGCGGCGCAGGCGCTTCTCGGCACGCACGACTTCACCACGTTCCGCTCGGCCGAATGCCAGAGCAGGAGCCCGGTAAAGACGCTTGAAAAGCTGAAGGTCACCCGCCAGGCCGACGAACTGGTGATTGAAACCTCCGCCCGCTCGTTCCTGCACAATCAAGTGCGGTCGCTGGTGGGGTCGCTGAAGCTTGTCGGTGAAGGAAAGTGGCGTCCCGCCGATGTCGAAGCCGCGCTCGACGCACGTGATCGCGCAAGATGCGGGCCCGTCGCGCCGCCGGACGGGCTCTACCTCGTCCGCGTTGACTATCCCGACGCTTAAGCGAACCGATCGATGGTGGCCCAAATGGTGAGGCTGAGCAGGAAATCCAGCGCTACGATGGGCAGGGCGACCCCAAACGGGACGCCCAATGCCGTGCGGGTGATGACATACGAGAATCTGAGAGCGAATCCGACGGCAATAAACAGAAGCGACGGCGCGAATTGCGACGGCAGCAGCCCTGTAAGGTGAGCGGCATGGACGACGGCGACCATGGCCGAGATGAGGACCGCGCCCCAGTTCCGCGCCACGATGAAAGCCACGTAGCGTCCGCTTAAGCCGAGCGGCCGCGCGAGCAAGGCGAATACGAGCGGGAAGGCGAGCCAATCCAGCAGCAAACCGATCGCTTCCAGGCCAAGGCCGGCGCTTGACGTCGCAACTGTCGCCTCGCCCGCGGCCGCCGCGAGCCGCCGCTGGCTGAGCAGCGCCAGCATCGCGAACGGCGCCAGCAAGACGATCGCCCCAAATGACCGCCAGAAGCCGTCAAGCGACAGATCGAGCCTGGATAGTCCCTCCGGCTGGCCGCGCATGATCGCCCAGGCGCCGGAGAGATTGTTCCCGAGATGGCCGACGAAGCCGCTCATCGCGCCGGGAAATAAGCGTCGAGGAACCGCTCGTAGATGAGCGTCGCCTGTTCAATGTCGGCGAGGGGCACGCATTCGTCGACGCCGTGCATGGTGGCGCCGACGGGCCCGAACTCGACGACCGGGCAGTAATCCTTGATGAAGCGCGCGTCGGACGTGCCGCCGCTGGTCGACAGAGCCGGACGATGCCCGGTCACGAGCTGGACCGCGTCGGAGATGGCGCGGATAAGGTCGTCGTCGTGGGTGAAGAACACGTTGGAGGTCGCCGGCTCCTCGGCGAGCGACCAGCGCACCGGGGTGCGCGCGCCGAGGCTCTGGTCGCCGGCGGCGACGGTAAGTCGTCGATCGAGCTCCGCGCGAAGCGTCGTGTGGGTCCAACAATCGTTGTAGCGGATGTTCATCCGCGCGCTGGCGGCGGCGGGAATAACGTTCCACGCCGGATTGCCGACATCCACGCTGACGATCTCCAGAGTCGACGGCTCGAAATGCTCGGAGCCTTCATC
>JACCSN010000151.1 GCA_013812985.1 Hyphomicrobiales bacterium
TCGTCGAGCGCCCTGATGCCCTGGACGAGCACGGCGTCGGAGACCTGGATGCCCTGGCCGGCATAGATCGCCCGCAGGCGCGCCATCAGGTCGGCCTCGCGCCCGGCTTCGTCGATCTCGCGCGACACCCATTCGTCGCGATGACGAAGCGTGTCGACCACGTCCATGGCGAGCATCACGTCGTCGAGGCGCGCGCTCGGCCCGGCGTCGGTGGGCGCGATTGTCGAGGCCATCGTCCTACCGCCGACGGGCAGCGCTTCCCCCGCGGCGACGAGGCGCGCGATGCGGCGCTTGCCCTCTTCCACGGCGTCGCGGATCTCGGCGGAGTTTTGCGTCGAAAGCTTGCGCATCTCGCCGACGATTTCCAGCGAGCGCTCCTGGAAATTGATGACGGAATCGACGAGCTTTATGACCGCGTCGGCGCGGATTGTCGGCCCGTAGCCGGCCTTGACGGCGGCCTCGCCCACCTGGTCGCCGATCTCGGCCAGCACTTCCAGGCTCTTCGACACGCCCTCCTTCATGGCTTCCAGCGACTGCGTCGATTCATGCAGGCCGAACATGCCGGTGAAGGAGGCTTTCAGCGCGGTCAGCACCGAATCGTTGGTGGAGAAGAAGCTGACGGCCTGCGAATAGACCCGCTCCTTGGCGTTCGTGGTCTGCAGCAGGCGCGCCATGATCACTTCGGAGGTGTTGTAGCTGACCGTCAGGTTGTCGGAGAGATCCTTGCTGATCTGATAGCGCTTCTCCTCGTCCTGGGTGCGGCGCAGATGCTCGTCGCGGGTGAGTTCGAGCCGGGCGCGCTCGGCGATCTCCGAACCGGCGAAGTTTGAAACAGCGTCGGCGGCGTTGGCGAGCCCGGCCTTCTGCTCGTTCAGCTTCGCTTCCGCCTTGGCCAGGACTTCAAGCGCCAGAACTTCGGCCTGCTTCAGCGCGCCGCGGAAGTCGCGGTAAGCATCGAGGATGGTGCTTTCGCGCGCAATCTGGTCGGCGGTGGAGCGGGTGACGTCGAGATAAGTCTCCCTGATATCGTCGAAGCGATCGGCGATGTCGCCACGGGAAATCTTCATCCAGGCATTCGTGACGCGCTCCAGGAAGTCGATCCTGCCGTCGCCGATCTGGTCGACCATCTTCTTGGAATCGTCGCGAATGGAGTTGAAGGCGTGCGCGATCTCCTCGTAGCGCCGGCCGATCTCCACGGCCTCGGTCTGCTCGCGCACGACCTCGTTGAACACCGAGGCCTGGCCGAGGGTGCGGGCGATGATCGTGATCCGCGTCTCGTCGAGGTCGGAGATCTTCTGCAGGAGCGCGTTGATCGGAGCCTCCTCGACTTTCTCCGGCATTAGCCCGAGCTCCCTGAGGGCTCCGGTGGCCTTGTCGAGGTATTGCATGGGGGATCTCACGACCACGTCGGACAATGGCTCTCTCCTTGCATCCGCTTCAAGTCGATGCGTCCGCGGGATCGCTCGAAACACGGAAGTGGCGACCCGCGCGACCATAACGAAATGTTCGCCCGCGCGTTCCGGCAATCGACGGCCGGCTTAGCAACGGCCGGGATCGGGGACGGCGAACCGGCGCGATCCCGGCAGGTGCGATGAGCGGATCAGGCGGGAAGCGCGAGCGGGTCGGCGCCGCCGCGGTCTTCCGACGTTTCGTCGTCTGTCTCCGTGTAGGGCCTGAGAGCCTCCGGCGTGCGGAAGTCGCGTGGCGGTGCGAAGTCGCCGGCCGCGCCGCGCATGGCGCGGGGTGGAAGCGGCATGCCGCTCCGGTCGCCGTATTGGTAGATGCGCCGGGGCTCCTGCCCTACGCCGGCGCTGAGAGCGGCGGCGCAGGCCGCGTCCAACGCAGTGACCGCCCCGACCGCGGCCAATGCAAGTCCGACATTCCCCTTTCGAGGATTGTCGTCGTGATAGGCCGAGGCGAGCGTCGCGAGGTCGAGCGCGTCCCCGCCGACGCGCGCCCAGATCCAGGGCGTCGGATCGTCGGAGGCGAGGATGGCGACGCCGTTGGCGATCTCGCGCAGGCCATAGGCTTGCAGGAGCGATTCGCGCCCCCGCATGCCGAGCGCCCGCGCCAGCGCGCCGGGCGCCATGACCTCCATCGCCCCCAACCCGATGGAGAACCAGCCAAGCCCGTAAGCGAGATCGGCGGCGGGGCCGGACGATCCGCTGCGGGAGGAACGGTTGCTTCGGTAAGCCATGATGATCTCCCCCTAGGGCTTGATGACGACCTTGATGCAGCCGTCCTCCTTGTCGCGGAAGGTCTTGTACATCTCCGGGCCTTGCTCGATTCCGACCGTATGGGTGATGACGAAGGACGGATCGATCTGCCCCTCCTCGATGCGGCGCAGGAGGTCGTCGGTCCAGCGGTTCACGTGGGTCTGGCCGGTGCGGATCGTCAGGCCCTTGTTCATGATCATGCCGAGCGGGAACTTGTCGACGAGCCCGCCATACACTCCCGGAATGGAGAGAATGCCGGCGGGCCGGCAGACGTAAGCCATTTCGCGCACGACATGGATCCGGTCCGTGCCCAGCATGACCGCCTGCTTGGCGCGGTCGATCATTGAATCGAGCGTGGCGGTGCCGTGCGCCTCCATGCCGACCGCGTCGATGCACTTCTCCGGGCCCTTGCCGCTGGTCAGCTCCTCGATGCGCTCCAGCACGCTTTCGTCGTCGAAATTGATGGTCACGGCACCGCCAGCGCGGGCCATTTCGAGCCGCTCCGGCACGCGGTCGATGCAGATGACCTGCCCGGCCCCGAGCAGGATGGCGCTGCGGATCGCCATCTGGCCGACCGGCCCGGCGCCCCAGATCGCCACCGTGTCGTCAGGCTGGATGTCGCAGGCGACCGCCGCCTGCCAGCCGGTCGGGAAAATGTCGCCGAGGAAGAGAACCTGCTCGTCGGTAAGGCTGTCGGGCACCTTGACATGCGTCTTGTCGGCGAACGGCACCCGGACATATTCCGCCTGGCCGCCCGCGTAACCGCCGGTGAGGTGCGAGTAGCCGAAGAGGCCCGCCGTGGTGCGGCCGAACACTTTGGCGGCCAAATCCTTGTTGCGATTCGATCTCTCGCAGACGGAGAAATTGCCGCGCTTGCACTGGTCGCACTCGCCGCAGAATATCGTGAACGGCACGACGATGCGGTCGCCCACCTTGAGGGCGCTCCTGGCGTCCGACCCGACCTCCATGACCTCGCCCATGAATTCGTGCCCGAGCACGTCGCCGCTCTCCATGCCCGGCATGTAGCCGTCGTAAAGATGCAGGTCAGACCCGCAGATCGCGCAAGTCGTCACCTTGATGATGGCGTCGCGCGGATCCTCGATCGTCGGATCGGGCACGTTGTCGCAACGGACGTCCTTGGAACCATGCCAGACGAGCGCCTTCATGAGAGTCTCCCAATTATTTGGCCGAGATGCCCCCTCGAGCGAAGGTCGGGCTCCGATGAACAGGCTTGCTTGCTGTAGGTTCCTGATAAACGCTCGCAGGGACGACGCCTGTCGCGTGAACGGGCTCCGCACGTCCCAGCCGGTCCGGCATTTACCACTTCTTAAGCTTCCCCGCGGCTGCAAGTTCCCGTCGTGCTAACGGCTGAGCGCAAATCAACGACGGACAGGGGAACAAGATGAAAGTGGTTGCTGCGATTGCCAGCCTGGCAGGCCTATTGGTGTTCACCTCACTAGCGCAGGCGGATCAGGTCCGTTTTCGTGGGGGCATGACTCTGACCGACGCGCAGAACTGTCGATCGCTCTTTGCCGGAGATACTTTTACTTCGGCATTTCGGCCGGTCAATGTGGGCGACAACCCGAACGTCACATCGCTCAGCCACCTGCAGGAATTCGGCGCGGATATCTATGAGTTGGCTGGCGCCAACTTCCTGTTGAAGCGGTGGACACGCGTGGATGCGCATGGCCTGTCCAACGAGCACTACGAGTTCGCGGCGGCGGTGAAGATCACCAGCCAGTCGCCTGATGTGATCAAGCCCGACACCAAGTTCGTCACGCTCACCGGCCTCATCCGGAACGCAGCAAACGACCCCGGGACCGGAGCCGACTGCGTCGTGGCCTTCAGAGCCGCTTATTTCCGCCGCTACGAGTATTGAAGCTCGCCGCCGGCCAGTGCGGGGAAGCGCCTGCCGGCAGCTTCCTTTGCAATCCGCCCCAAATCGCCGGGCGAAGCGAAGCCTCGCCCTTCGACTTGCTCAGGATGAGGGGACGAGGGCGTACCCAGTGCTGGCTGGACCCTCCTTCGAGGCCGCCTTCGGCGGCGCTCACAGCTTGTGACTCTATCCGTGACGGCATCCCGTTCCCTTCTGAGGGTTGCTTCGCCAGAACACACGCGTCCCATTTGCGATTGTCATCCCGGATGGCGCGTCAGCGCCAGTCCGGGACCCATAAACGCCGAAGCTGGCCGAAGGTGCTTCGTCGTTGTCGCTCCCGCTCGTTCCCCCGGCGTTTATGGGTCCCGGTCTTGGCCGCAGCCTGTCCTTGGGCCGGCCATAGGCCGGACCCGAGGGGCCAAACCGGGATGACAAACCTCGGGGCTTGGTGAAACTCAGACTCGCTTGCGGAGCTTTGAAAAGATTCACAAGCTCTCAGGATGAGGGGGTGGATTTCAGGACGGGCACCTAAGAAAAGAGGCGCGCCCGGCTTTGCAAGCGCCCTGCCAATTCTCCGGTGCGCGTGCTAAGCGGGCCGAATCCTGGAGAATTGGACGCATCTGAAGTGAGCCGGGCGCGCGGCGCGGAAAGCCCCATCGATGAGGAGCGGCTGAAGGCCGAACTCGACGCGATCGCCGCCGAGCACGGCGCCGCGTCGCCCAAGGCGCGCCGGGCGGTTCTGGACCTCTTCAAGGAGGTGCTCGCGAATGGCCGCGGGCTGATCCGCGCCCGACTGGAAGCGGACCGCCAAGGGCGACACTGCGCCGAGCGCCTCTCGGCCTTGGCGGACACGATCATCCGCGCACTTTTCGATCTAGCCTCCGGGCGGGTCTTCCCGGCGAGCAATCCGTCGGCCGCCGAGCGGCTGGCGCTCGTCGCCGTCGGAGGTTACGGGCGCGGCGCGTTGGCGCCGCATTCCGATATCGACCTCCTCTTCCTGTTTCCCTACAAGCAGACCGCCTGGTCGGAGAGCGTGACGGAATACATCCTCTACATGCTCTGGGATTTGGGCTTGAAAGTCGGCCACGCGACCCGGACGGTATCGGAGACCCTGAAGGCGGCGCGGGACGACATGACCGTCAGGACGGCGCTCCTGGAAGCAAGGCTCGTCTGCGGCGAAGCAGCCCTGCTGCGGGATCTTCAGGCCCGCTTCGACAAGGAGGTGGTCGCCGGCACCTCGCGCGAATTCATCGCCGCCAAGCTGGCCGAGCGCGATGCGCGGCACGCCCGCGTGGGAACTTCGCGCTACATGGTCGAGCCGCAGGTCAAGGAAGGCAAAGGCGGCCAGCGCGACCTGCAGACGTTGTTCTGGATCGCCAAACATTCTTTCCGGGTGGGCTCCGACGAGGCCCTGATCGACGCCGGGCTTCTCAGCCGGGAGGAATACCGGCTCTTCCGCCGCTGCGACGATTTCTTGTGGGCGGTGCGCTGCCACCTGCATTTTCTGGCGGGACGGGCGGAGGAGCGCATCTCCTTCGACGTCCAGCCCGAGCTTGCCCGCCGGCTCGGCTACCAGAAACACCCGGGACTGGAGGCGGCCGAGCGCTTCATGAAGCATTATTTCCTGGGGGCCAGGGACGTCGGCAACCTGACCCGGATCGTCTGCGCGGAGCTGGAAGACCGGGAGGCCAAGAATGCGCCGCGCCTGAACCGGCTGCTGCGCGGCTTCGGGGCGCGTCCCCGCAAGCTGAAAGATTCAAGCGACTTCGTGGTGGAGAACGGGCGCATCAACATCGCCGACAAGGCGGTGTTCGAGCGCGACCCCGTGAACCTCATCCGCATCTTCCATGAGGCTGGCCG
>JACCSN010000920.1 GCA_013812985.1 Hyphomicrobiales bacterium
CCTACATTAAGCACCAAGATGGTCGGCGCGGCACTTATCTCGTCAGCACCTCTGCTTGTGAACGGAAGTTCGGCGTTCGTATCAGAGTGAAACTCATGGATGAGCCACTCGGCGAAGATTGGTGGACATTACAGGGCTCGCCTGACAGGATCTGATCGTCCATGGGGACCCTTGACCGGCAGAGCGTGCTGCTTCCCACTGACCTGCCGAGAGCCGAAAAGCCCGGTCTGATACTTGAATCAGGTGAAGGTGCCGCCCCGAAGCGGCAAACCGCCGGTGGCAAGCCGAAGCTGCTCGGGATCACCAAGCGCGGCAGCAAGTACCTGCGCAAGCTGGTCATCCAGGGTGCCAGGGCGGCGCTGCCGTCGCTGGCCAAGACAGCGACCCCGCTCGGCGTCTGGCTCCGCGGCCTGCTCGCGCGGGCCCATGGCAACACCGTGGTCGTCGCGCTGGCGAGCAAGTTGGTCCGGATCGCCTGGGCGCTGCTACGCAACGAGACCAGGTTCGCCGCCGGCGGACACGCAGCAGCGTAGAACGGGATCGGCTGGCGATGATCATCCGACGTCAGCTGGTTCTTGCGACTGTTTTCGCACCAGGTGTATCCGCTGCCTTCCGCCGCGACCTGGAAGCCGAAGCCCGAATTGGCGATGACGTTGACCCACCGCTGGTGTCGACCAGCTACCATGCAGGACTGTCACATATTCGCACCCGTCCCTATCGAAGCCGCAGAGACCCTTGGAGAACTCCAGCGTGCCAGTTGAGCGCGCCGCGTGGAGCACACCTCGCGATGATCTCAGGGCAGCCGATGCGCGACCACCTTCCCGTTCATCATCATTGGGATTATGGCGAGTTTCTCGCTTTCGAGAAACTCCAGGTCGGCGCTCCCCTGATCGAGATCGAGCAGCTGCTCCGAGCTCCCGTCTTCCTTGATGCGATAGAGGCCGCCTGCAATCCAATCGGTGGAAAGCCAGTTTCCGGCGCCGTCGGGCTCAAGACCGTCGAGGTTGCCGAGTGGCTGCGGCGCGCCGACGCTGGAGATCGCCTTCGTCGCTAGGTCAACGGACAGCAGATGGCCAGGGGTTTTCGTGGTAAAATCCGGCTGAATGTCGCGACCCCACGCCGCGACAAGGAGGCGCCCGCCATCGACGTGCAGGCCGTTGGGGTGCTGCAGCTCGCCGTCCTGCAGCCAGACGGAAAGGGCGTCATTCTCCAACATATAAATGCTGTCCGTCATCATGTCGGACACGAACACCCGGCCCGCGTCGTCGATGGCCAGGTCGTTCAGGAATTTCGCGCCTTCAGCGGCCCAGGTCCCGCTGATGTCGCCGGTTGTGACATCAATGGCGACAAGGCGGTCGATGTCCGATACGTACAGCGTATTATCGTGCATGATCAACCCTTTAGGCGCATCCAGTCCCGTCACCCATTCGGCTTCTTGCATCGTCCCGTCGGTCGAGACCTTCGAAATGAATCCCACCCCATCCTTCGCGTCAGGCGCTCCGGCGATGTTCGATACATAGAGGAGGCTGCGTTCGGCATCGAACAAGGCGCTCTCCGGCGCCTGAAAGCCGTCCAGCGACCACACCTCTTCGGCCCAGGCGGGCGGACTCCAGGAGCAGAACACCAAGCCTGCAAAGAGCGCTATTTTATGCATTTCCATGACATCCTCCCCTGCAATCGCGGCATATTCTTGAGCAGTTAGGGCAACGTTATTCCGTTGATTCGATTAATACAACACGCGGCGAGAAAGAACGCTTTCCGCCAGAAGTGCGAGAATGATAATGCCGCCGATCGCCGAGCCCTGCCAGAACGGCGAGACACCCATCAGGTTGAGGCCGTTGCGGATCATCACCATGATGAGAACGCCGATCAGCGTGCCGACGATGGAGCCGCGGCCGCCGAACAGGCTGGCGCCGCCGATGACGACGGCGGCGATGGCGTCGAGCTCGAGCGCCGTGCCGGTCAAGGGATCGACCGAGAGGATCTGGGCGATCGAGAAGGTCACGGCCACCGCGGCGAGCGCGCCCGACACGACATAGGGCAGCACGCTGTAGAACAGCACGGAAAGGCCCGCCGCGCGCGCCGCCTCCTTGTTGGAGCCGACCGCATAGATGGTCCGGCCCCCCTTGGTGTAGGTCAGATATCCCCAGGCCAGGAGGTAAAGCGCAGCGAGGAAGATGACGTTGGCGGGAATGCCGAACACAGTCGTGTAGACGATGTTCGACAGCTCGGCGGGGATGGTGGAGATCGCCGTCTGGCCGGAGAAGATGTAGGCGAGGCTTCGGCCGATCGCCATGACGCCGAGCGTCACCACGAAGGCAGCCAGGCCGAAATAGGCGATGAGGATGCCGGAGAAGAGGCCAATGCCGGCGCCGGCGAGCACCGCGATCAGCATCGCTTCCGGAATGCCGAAGCGCTGCAGCGACAGCCCGAGGATGACCCCGGTCAGGCCGGCCACCGACCCGACGGAGAGGTCGATGCCGCCGGTCAGGATGACGAACGTCATGCCTGCCGCGACGATGCCGATGACCACCGACTGGTCGAGAAGATTGAAGATGTTGTTCTGGGTCAGGAAATACGGCGCCAGGATCGACGCGCGCGGCCTCGCCGCGACCCGGTTTCGCTGAGCCGGGGCCAATGCCGCCGATTGACAACAGGATTATATTCCTATAAGTTGGTGGTCGCTCAGGGCGCCTCGACCGGTTCACCATAGTAGGAAATAGGGCCATGATTGATCATCGTGGCGGCCGCATCCGGCCGCGACCACCCACAAAACCGAACACTTCAACCGAAATGGGGCCTCTGGCCC
>JACCSN010000235.1 GCA_013812985.1 Hyphomicrobiales bacterium
TAGGCTCCTTCCCATCACCTGCCGCGACCCGCTCCGGAGCATAGCCGCGCCTTGAGTATCGCTCCTGACCACGACGGCGAAACCCGCGAGTCCCGCGCCAGATGGGTGGCCGGGATCGATGTGGGCGGGACGTTCACCGATCTGGTCCTTTACAAGCGCGGCGCTGGCGCCTCGCGCGTTCGCGTCGCGAAGGTGCCGACGACGTCGCCGAACCAGGCGGCGGGCGTCATGGCGGCCATCGCAGCGGCGGGCGTGACCCCGGCCGAGCTTGATGTCGTCATCCACGGCACGACGGTCACCACCAACGCCATCCTGGAGCGCAAGATCGCCAAGGTGGGCCTGATCACCACCGAAGGGTTCCGCGACACGCTGGAGCTTGGCCGCCGAACTCGGCCGAAGCCCTATGGCCTTTTCGGCACGTTCGAGCCGCTCGTGCAGCGCAATCGGCGGCTGGAAGTGCCCGAGCGGATGGACGCGGGGGGCGAGGTCGTCGTGCCGCTCGACGAACGCGCCGTCCGGGTCGCGGCCGAGGCGCTGCTGGCGGATGGGTGCGAGAGCCTGGTCATCCATTTCCTCCATGCCTACGCCAACCCGGCGCACGAGCTCCTCGCCGGCGAGATCGCGGCGTCGATCTGGCCGAACGAATACGTCACCCTCGGCCACCGGCTCCTGTCGGAGTACCGCGAATACGAGCGCGGCACGACGGCCTCGGTGAACGCCGCCGTCCAGCCGATCCTCGATCGCTACGTCAGCCGCTTGGCGGGCGAGCTGCGGGCGAGGGGCTTTGCCCGCAACATGCTCGTCATGAACGGTAATGGCGGCACGGTGTCCGCAGCCCAGGTGACGCGTGACGCGGCCAAGACGGTGATGTCCGGCCCGGCGTCAGGCGTCATGGCGGCCGCGGCTACGCTGAAGCAGTCGGGGCTTGAGAACGCCATCACCTACGACATGGGCGGCACCTCGACCGATGTCGCCCTGATCCACGGCGGCATCCCGGAGGTCTCCTCGGAGCTCGCCATCGAATACGGCCTGCCCGTTCACGTGCCGATGGTCGATGTCCGCACGATCGGGGCAGGAGGCGGATCGATCGCCTGGATCGACGCCGCGGGATTGCTGCAGGTCGGCCCGGAATCGGCGGGCTCGTCGCCTGGCCCGATCTGCTACGGGCGCGGCGGTGCGCGGCCGACGATCAGCGACGCGCATGTCCTGCTCGGCCGGCTCGACGCGGCCAGCGTGACCGGCGCGAACGGGGATGCGGCCATCGAGCAGGTGCGCGCGGCGTTTGCCGACGAGATCGGCGGGCAACTCGGGCTGTCGCCGGAGGACGCTGCCTCCGCGGTGCTCCGGCTCGCCGACACGCACATGGCCGGCGCGATCCGCATGGTGTCGCTGTCGCGCGGCTACGATCCCCGCGACTTCGTGCTGTTCGCCTTCGGCGGCGCGGGCCCGCTCCACGCGGTGGCGATCGCGCGCGAGCTGGGGCTTCCGGACGTCCTGGTCCCGGCCCGACCTGGCCTCACCAACGCGCTCGGATGTCTAGTCGCCGATCTCCGACAGGATTTCGTCCGAACGATAAACACGCCGCTCGATGCCCTGGACATGGCGGTCGTGGCGGAGACGCTGGAAAAGCAGCGGGCCGAGGGCGAGAGCATCAACGCCATCGAGCAGGACGAGATCGTCGAGACCGAGGTGTTGCACGCCGCGGACATGCAGTTTCGCGGGCAGACGCATCTCATCCGGATCGCCATTCCTTCAGCGTTTCTTCCGCGCGAAGCGTTACAGTCGCTGTTCGAGCAAGCCTATTTTGCGCGTTTCCAGGTGCGCCTCCCGGAAATCCGCGCGGTCGTCGTCAATCTCGTCACATCGGTGATCGGCCGGCGGCGGACATTTCCGCTGGCGGCGCTCGCCGGCGCCGGTCCATCGGCGGAGCTGACCCGAAGGCTGCTCTACAGCGATGGCGGCTGGCGGGAAGCGTGTGTCTTCGATCGTCACCGCATCGGCTCCGGCGACCGAATCGCGGGCCCGGCGATCATCCAGCAGATGGACTCAACCACAATTGTCGAGTCCGGGGCGACGGCTACCGTCGACAGGCTCGGCAACCTCTGCATCAGCGTGAACGGTTAGCGCGATGTGGCGGCTGCTCAACCTCCCTCATGCTGAGGCGCGAACCGAAGGTGAGCCTCGAAGCACGCAAAAGGGTGCATCCAGCGCTTCCTTGACGATCCTTCGAGGCGATCCCGACACGATCGGGATCGTGCCTCAGGATGAGGGTGTTGCAGGACTTGGGCGTTCAGGGAGAACGCCCGCTTGAGCGCTCTCGACCCCATCACGCTGGCGGTCATCCAGGCCGGCCTGCAACAGGTCTGCAACGAGATGGACGTCGCGTTCACGCGGTCGGCCTTTTCCCCCGTCATCGCCGAGGCGGACGACCGCTCGTCCGGCATCTACGACAAGGACACCGGCGCGCTGATCAGCCAGGGCGAGTTCGGGCTGCCGGTCTTCGTCGGCACGATGCAATATTCGACCGCCGAGCTGACCCGCCTGATCGCCGAGGGTGACGTCGCGCCGCCGGAGCGCAACGACATTTACATCGTCAACGACCCTTACCTTGGCGGCACGCATCTGATGGATGTGCGCTTCGCCTTGCCATTCTACTATCGCGACGAGCTTTTCTGCTGGCTGCAGAATACCGGTCACTGGCCCGATATCGGCGGCATGGTGCCTGGCGGGTTCTCGGCGCATGCCACCGAGGTCGAGCAGGAGGGCCTGCGGCTGCCGCCGGTCAAGCTTTTCAAGCGCGGCGAGATGGACCGCGAGATCTACGCGATCATCACCTCCAACATCCGCATCGCCAACCAGCGGATCGGCGACATCAAGGCGCAGGCCGCTGCGCTGAAGGTCGGCGAGCGGCGGCTGACCGAGCTCCTGGATCGCTACGGCGTCACAACGGTGAAGACGGCGATTTGCGAGCTGCGCCAGCGCGCCGCGCTGCTGATGCGCAGCCATATCGAGACGATCCCCGACGGAATGTACCGGGCCGAGGCATTCGTGGATTCCGACGGGATCGTGAACGAGCCGCTCCGGATCGCGCTTGCCGTCCGCAAGGCTGAGGGAAAGCTGTTCTTCGACTTCTCCGGAAGCTCGCCGCCCTGCCGAGGGCCGATGAACTCGGTGGTGGCGACGACCTATTCGGCGGTTTATCTCGCGGTGCGTCACATCTTTCCCGATACGCCGCTGAACGCCGGCGCCTTCGAGCCGCTGGTCATCGAGCGCCCGGAGGGAACGTTCCTCGACGCGCGCTACCCGCGCCCGGTTTCTGGTTGCGCGGCGGAAGTATCGCAGCGCATCGCTGAAGCCGTGTTCCTGGCGCTTGTCCAGGCGATCCCCGACAAGGTGACAGCCGCGCCGGCCGGCTCCTCCGGCAACTTCGCCCTCGGCGGCTCCGACCCGCGGCGTGGCGCGAGCTATGTGATGTATCAGATCTCCGGCGGCGGATACGGCGGCAACGCGCTGCATGACGGGCTCACCAACGGCTGCTCCACCATCGGCATCTCCAAGACAGCGCCGGTCGAGGTGATGGAGCAGCTCTATCCCGTCCTGTTCCGCCGCTTCGCCTTGCGCGAAGAATCCGGCGGCGCCGGGCGGCACCGCGGCGGCTTCGGCGTTCATTACGAGGTGGAGCTCCGGCGCGGCGAGGCGCGCGCCTCGTTCGTCATGGATCACGGCCGCTTCGGCCCGCCGGGCGTGCAGGGCGGCGGGGATGGCGCGCCCAATGTGGTGCGCGTCCATCGCGGCGGCGCCGTGATGATCCCCGAGCACCTGTCGAAGGACCAGGACATCGCGCTCCGGGCGGGCGACCGCGTCGAGGTGATGACGCCGGGCGGCGGCGGCTACGGCGATCCGATGACCCGCGATCCGGCGCTTGTGCGCCGGGACGTTCTGCTTGGATACTATAGACCGGAATCGGCGCGCGTGCTGTTCGGCGTGGGGATCGCGGATTCGGGCGAGATCGACGAGGCTGAGACGATGCGGCTGCGCGGCGGCCTCAAACGATCGGCCTGAGAGGGAAGGCGACGCATGCCCGCTTATTTCCGCCCCCGCACGCTTGAGGAAGCGCTGGCAATCCGCGCCGCGCGGGCGGTGACCGTGCTGGCCGGCGGAACCGACGTTTACCCTGCCAGGACGGCGCGGGCGGGGTGGGGCGACATGCGGCAGGACGACATCCTCGACATCAGCGCCATCGAAGCGTTGCGCGGCATGGAGGAAACAGAAGAGCACATCCGCTTCGGCGCCCTGACCACCTGGACCGAGCTGCGCCGCGCCGCGCTGCCGCCCGCCTTCTCCGGCTACATGGCGGCGGCGCGCGAGGTCGGCGGGGCGCAAATCCAGAATCGCGGCACGCTGGTCGGCAATCTCTGCACCGCCTCGCCGGCCGGCGACGGCATTCCGTGCCTGCTGACGCTGGATGCGGCGGTGGAGCTCGCGTCGATGGAGGGGAGGCGCACGGTTCCGATCGTTGAATTCATCACAGGATACCGACAGACGGCCTGCCGCGCGGACGAGATCGTCACGGCCATTGTGATCCCGAAGCCCGCTTCCCGCGCCCGTGGCGGCTTCGTCAAGCTCGGCGCGAGACGCTACCTAGTGATCTCAATGGTCATGGCGGCGGCGGTGGTGAAAGCGGATGGCGACGGGTCGATCGCCGGCGCGGCGATCGCGGTGGGCGCCTGCGGCCCCCTGGCCCGGCGCCTCCCGGAGCTGGAGGCGGCGCTTTTCGGGCGAATGCTTTTCGAGGCTCCCGACATCATTGTGCCGGAGCACCTCGCCTCGCTGGCGCCAATCGACGACATACGCGCCTCGGGCGACTACCGGCGGGCGGCGGCGCTCGATCTTGTGCGCGATCTGCTGTCCGGTCTGGCGGCCGCGCCGGAGCGGAGGGCAGCCTGATGCGCAAACCTCCAGATGCAGCGCAACAACCCCGGCGATTGTCATCCCGGTTCGCCGCGTTAGCGGCGAGACCGGGACCCATAAACGCCGAGGGCTGCATCGTGAGCGGGGGCTATGGAGCTCGACTCGAAAGCGCCGACGTTTATGGGTCCCGGTCTTGGCCTGACGGCCAAACCGGGATGACAAACGCAGAGGTTGGAGCGAGCGAGATATCGCTAGTCGTCAACGGCCGAGCAGTCACGGTGGCCGCCCAGCCTTTCGCCAGCCTCGCCGCCACCCTGCGCGACGGGCTCGGCCTCACCGGCACGAAGATCGGCTGCGACGCCGGCGATTGCGGCGCCTGCACGGTGCTGATGGACGGCGAGCAGGTTTGCGCCTGTCTGGTGGCGGCGGCGCAAGCCGAAGGCGCGGCCATCCAGACCGTGGAGGGGCCGGGGCCGGAGGACCTGACGGACCGCCTGCGCGACGCCTTTCTGGCGCACGGTGCGGCGCAATGCGGGATCTGCACACCCGGCATGCTGATGGCGGCGGTGGACTGCCTGACGCATACGCCGCGGCCGGAGCGTTGGCAGGTGGAGGATGCGCTTGGCGGCGTGCTCTGCAGGTGCACGGGCTATGTGAAGATTGTCGAGGCGGTTTTGGATGTGGCTGACACGCGCTCGGAAGAGCGCCATCCCTCTCCCGTGGGGAGAGGGTGGTCACGGCGTGACCGGGTGAGGGCGTGCGGCGGTGACGAACTCGACCAGCCCGCGGCCGTCGCACCCCCTCATCCGGCTGCTCCGCAGCCACCTTCTCCCCATGGGAGAAGGACTCCCGCCGTCGGCGCCCGTCTCGCCCGTGTCGACGGCGGCGCCAAGGTCGACGGCACGGATCTGTTCGGGGCCGACGAGGCGCCGGCGGATGCGCTGTGGATGCGGGTGGTGCGATCGCCGCATGCGCGGGCCTTGTTTTCCCTTGGTGATCTGGACGCCGTCGTCAAGGCCACGCCTGGGCTCGCCGCGATCCTAACCGCTCGGGACATCCCCGGCGAGAATTCCTTCGGCGTGTTCCCGCATCTCAAGGACCAGCCGGTGCTGGCGCCCGGAGACGTCCGCTTCCGCGGCGAGGCGGTGCTGGCGCTGGTCGGCGCGCGCGAGGCGTTGGAGGGGCTCTCCGACTCTGACCTGCCGATCGCCTGGACGCCGCTCGAGCCGCTGACCGGCATCACCGCCGCGCTAGCGCCG
>JACCSN010000286.1 GCA_013812985.1 Hyphomicrobiales bacterium
GGCCACGACCGCGTCGGGCCGCTCGACCACGACCTCACAAAAAACGGCGCCCGGAACGGCGAGCCGCTCGGCGAACGGATCGTCGTGACCGGCCGGGTGCTCGACGAGGCGGGACGGCCGGTCCGCGATACGTTGGTCGAGATCTGGCAGGCCAACGCCGCCGGCCGCTACATCCACGAGAGCGACCAGCACGAAGCGCCGATCGACCCGAATTTTTTCGGCGGCGGCCGTTTCGTCACCGACGATCACGGCCGCTATCGGTTCACTTCGATCAAGCCGGGCGCTTATCCCTGGGGCAATCACCTCAACGCCTGGCGACCGAACCACGTCCACTTCTCGCTCTTTGGCCCGACGATCGCCAGCCGGCTGGTGACGCAGATGTATTTTCCGGGCGACCCGCTGCTTGCCTTCGACCCGATCTTTCAGTCGACGCCCGAGCCGGCGCGCCAACGCCTGATCGCGGCCTTCTCGCTCGACGTGACGGAAGCCGGCTTCGCGCTCGGCTACGTCTTCGACATCGTGCTCCGCGGCCCGCGGGAGACTCCCCTGGAGGGCAGCAAATGAGCCTCGGACAGACACCGTCGCAGACTGTCGGCCCGTTCTTCGCTTATGCGCTCTCGGCGCCTCAATACGGCTACGCGCACGATGCGCTGGCCACCGGCGACCTGGCCGACGAAAGCGTGCCGGGCGAGCGGATCCGGATCGTCGGCCGCGTCCTGGACGGCGCCGGCGTGCCGGTCCCCGACGCGCTGATCGAGATCTGGCAGGCGGACTCGCAGGGCCGCTACGCCCACCCGGCGGATGGCCGCGACTCCTATGCAGGGTTCAAAGGTTTCGGCCGGTTTGGGACCGGTACGGATGCGGAGAGCCGGTTCATATTCTCAACCATCAAGCCCGGCGCCGTCGACGAGCAGCAAGCGCCGCACGTCAATGTGATCGTCTTGATGCGCGGCCTGCTCTCGCACGCCTACACCCGCATCTATTTCGCCGACGAGGTCGAGGCGAACAAGCGCGACCCGGTGCTGTCAAGCGTGCCGAAAGAGCGCCGCGAAACACTGATCGCCCGTCGCGAGGACACGGAAGCGGGCGCGATCTATCGATTCGATCTCGTCATGCAGGGCGAGCGCGAAAGGGTCTTCTTCGACGTGTAACGGGTTGCGACATTTTGCGCCGGAGCCTCGCCGCCGCTCACTCGATGCTGTCGGCGATGATCCCGGTCACAAACGCCACCGGACCGACCTTGCCCCGAACCGTTGCCGGGCAACCCGGCCCACAGGCTTGGGTCACCAATTCCAGGGTGTGCCGTGACAGCGATTCCACATTGACCGGAAAGGGGCGCGTATCCCCCTCGTCGAGCTTGAGGTCGAAGATGTCGGGCGTCGGCACAAGGAAGCCGCGCACTTCGACGAGGTCTCCCCGGTAGCTCAGGGGGAAGGCTTTCAGCTCTCGTAGCTCGACAACCTCGTATTTGCTGCGAATGGAAGGCGTAGCGTCCGCGCCGATCCGGTCGTAGCACTCAAGCCGCCGGGCATCGTCCTCGATCGACCGGCATCGTGCGAAGTCTCCACGCAGCTGCGCCGGAGCGGGGCACGACCACGAGACGCCGATAAGCGTCAGCAGGACGAAGCGACTGATCCGCATTCCAAACCCTAGCGCTGCGATCGGCAAGTCTGCCAGCCTTCTGCGCTGCGCGCCATGGCGGCTTTGCGCTTCACCGCTTTCACAGGCCCCACGCGCTGCTAACTCCGTGGCCGGCCAAGCGCGCGGGCGACGATCTCCTCGGCTGAGCGGGTCTCGGCGGGTGGTGGAGGGCGTGTGGGGCCGAATGGTTCGTTTCGCTGCGACTGCCGATCAGGCGACTCCGCAAGCCGCCGCCGAGGCCGGCCGATGAGAGCAAGCAGGATCATCGTCACGAGAGCGATCGTCGCCGCCCCGAGGCCCCAGATGATCCACACGAGCACGCCGCCGGCGCCGCCGATCAGCCCGGCCATCCAGATCGCGAGCTCCGGCGGCAGCGGTACGAAAACGGCGCCGCTGGCCGCCAAGCCGCCCGCCAGGCCGAGGACGCCGTAGGCCGCCCAGCACAGCAGCGACCAGAGACCAAAACCGACGGCGGCCACAAAGAGGATGAGATTCCTCATCAGAGGGTTCCTGTCTTGGGATTTTGGATGACCTTCGCCCGCGCGGCGCGCAACTCCGCGATGTGACCGCGGACGAGGGTGACATTTCGCCGGTTCGCCTTGAAGAACACGTCGAAGACGTCGCCGACGACCGGCACCGTTCCGAAGAGAGCGTCCACCGCGACATTGCCGGCCATCCGCGCCAGCATGGTCCGCGGCGCACCGATGCGTCTCGCCTCGAGGATCAGCCAGCCGGACAGGCCGAGAGCAAAGGCGTCGCCAACCCCTGGCACCAGGCCGAGAAGCGAATCCGCCCCGAACCGGAAGCCGAGGCCGGGAACGACAAAGGCGGAATCGAGAGCCGTCGCCAACCGCTCCAGCCGCCGCTCCACGCGGTCGAGCTCGGAATCGTCCAGGGAAGGCTGCGAAACACGGTCGGTAGACGACGACAGAACCTCCGGGCTAGCGGACATTTTGCGGCTCGTGGCCATTTGGGACCTCCCAGGAGTCACGCGTGAGCATGCCAGATGGAAAGGTCCGACATCGCAGCTTTCGGCTGCCAGAGGGGCCCGGACCCGTCAGAGTTCATGTGGTGACCATCGCCGGCCGTTCAAGAAGCCGCGAATGCGTTGTGACCGGCCGGCGGCTTGCAAAGCGATAGGGAAGGCCACAATAAGGGCGGAGCCGCGAAGCGCGGCTGATCATCCATAGCTGACATTATCCGGCCAGAGCGTGCGACGCCCGTCTGCAAGTGTCCGTCCCCTCACCCGAAACCTCATCCTGAGGCGCCGCGCGGAGCGCGGCCTCGAAGGAGCGTCCAGTGCGCGCTGGAAACGCCCTCGTCCTTCGAGGCTCCGCTTCGCTCCGCGCCTCAGGATGAGGGCTGAGCGGCCGATTTGGAATTCTCCGGGACAGGTTTCCGGTGCAGCGAGTCCCGCATTCCCGGCCACGCCGATGGCAGCCCGTCATGTTTGACGTCGGCGTCTTCGGCGCCTTCCTGGGCGGGCTTCTGTCCTTCCTGTCGCCCTGCGTCCTGCCGCTCGTCCCGCCCTATCTCTGCTACGTCGCCGGGCTTTCGGCGGAGGAATTCGCGCGGCCCGGCGATCGGTCGAGCGCCCATGTGCTGCGCGCCGCGCTGGCCTTCGTGCTCGGCTTCTCCACCGTCTTCGTCGCGCTGGGCGCCACCGCCAGCCTGATCGGCCAGACGCTGGCCCGCCACATCGACACGCTGACGGTCATCGGCGGCGTAGCGATCATCGTCATGGGGCTGCATTTCCTCGGCGTCTTCCGGATCGCACTGCTCTATCGGGAAGCCCGGATTCAGGTCGCCCAGACGCCGCCCAGCCTGGCGACGGGCTATGTTCTGGGCCTCGCCTTCGCCTTTGGCTGGACGCCCTGCATCGGGCCGGTGCTGGCGGCGATCCTGGTGCTTGCCGGCGGAACCGATACGGCTGGCGAGGGCGCCTTCCTGCTGTTCGTCTACTCGCTCGGCCTCGGCGTGCCGTTCCTGCTGGCCGCCGGCTTCGCCCCGGCCTTCGTCGGCTGGGCCAGCCGCTTTCGCCGCCATCTGCCGATGGTGGAGAAGACCATGGGCGGATTTCTTGTCGTCAGCGGCGTGCTGTTCATCACCGGCCAGATGACCGCCATGTCCTTCTGGCTGCTGGAGACCTTTCCCGGCCTCGCCGCGATCGGCTGAACTCGACGGGTGGACCCGGCGTAGCTACATTGCAGCCCTGTAGGAGGCCATCATGGCAGCAGACAGCATCGTGCAAGCCCGTATCGACGCGGACCTGAAAATCGCCGCGACGAACGTCCTGGCCGAAATGGGGTTGACCGTATCCGACGCGATCCGGCTCATGCTCGTCCGCGTTGCGGCTGACAAGACCTTGCCGTTCGACAAGGTCCCGAACGCCGAGACGATCGCAGCGATGGAGGAGGGCGAGCGGGGTGATGTCGTGTCATTCGCCACGGTAGAGGAGTTGATGGCTGATCTGAATGCGCCGGATTGATCGTACGAAGCCGTTCCGCCGCGACTTCAAACGCATAGGTTCGACGCCCGAACACGAAGGTTCCGGAGTTGCGCTACAGGAGGTTCTCGATCGGCTGGCGGCAGACTTGCCTCTCCCCGAGAAACACCGCGACCATGCTCTGCGTGGTAACTGGGCAGGTCATAGGGAGTGTCATGTCAAGCCAGGAGAAGACGGCCGGCATCTTGCGTTTGGTGCGGCTTGCGTCTCACAGCGAGCTTTTCTGAAGTCGAGCTGCCGCTTCATACGATTAGGCGAACAAGTCCTGCTCAATTCTTTTGGAGAGAACGCGCTGTCTAAGCATTTGCTCTGCTTGTCGGAATTTGAATGAGCGTCGAGCGTTTCTCAAACGAAACCGGCCCTGCCGCCGCCCGCATCATGGCGCGCTGCGCCGAGCTCCGCGCCATCTCGGCCGACCCGAACGCCTATGAACGCCTCTATCTCACGCCGCAGCACTGCGCCGCGGCCGAGCGGATCATCGGCTGGATGGCCGACGCCGGGCTGGCGGCGCGGATGGACGCCGCCGGCAACGTGATCGGCCGTCTGGAGGCTCCCGACAGCAAGGCCCCCGCCCTCCTCCTCGCCTCGCATTTCGACACCGTCCGCGACGCCGGCGCCTATGACGGGCAACTGGGCGTCATCACGGCCATCGAGACCGTCGCGGCTCTGTCGCGGTCGGGCGCCAAGCTCCCCTTCCCGATCGAGGTCCACGCTTATGCGGACGAGGAAGGCACGCGCTTCCACACCATGCTGCTCGGCAGCGGCTTTGTGTCCGGCCTGGAAGGGCCAGAGACCTTGATCAAGTCTGATGCGGAGGGCGTCTCCATCGCCGAGGCGATGCGCCGCTTCGGCCTCGATCCGGGGCGGGTCGGCGAGGCGCGCCGCAAGCCGGGGGAGTTCCGCGCCTACCTCGAAGTCCATATCGAGCAAGGGCCGGTGCTGGAAGCCGAGGATCTGGCCGTTGGAACCGTCACCGGCATCGCCGGGCAGATTCGCGGAACGGTGCGCGTCACGGGCCTGGCCGGGCATGCCGGAACCGTGCCGATGCCCATGCGCCGCGATGCGCTGGCCGGGGCTGCCGCGGCGATCCTCGCGGTCGAAGCCGTAGGGCGAAGCGACCCCGATCTCGTGGCCACGATCGGCGAGATCAAGGCGGAGCCGGGGGCCAGCAACGTGATAGCGGGCGCGGTTCAGCTGACCCTGGACCTGCGCTCCGCCGACGACGCCAAGCGCGGCGCGGCCTTGACAGAAATCCGGATGCGGCTCGCGGACATCGCCAGCGAACGAAACCTTGCCGTCGAGCTTGTCGTCGCCTCCGACACGCCCGCCGTGGACTGCGATCCGAAGCTCATCGCCGCCATCGATGCCGCGTCGCAAACTATCCAGGGCCGTTCGATCCACCTTGTCTCCGGCGCCGGGCACGACGCGATCGCGCTCGGCCGTCTCTGCCCGGTGGGCATGATCTTCGTGCGCTGCAAGGGCGGCGTCAGCCATAATCCCGCCGAGAGCATCACGGAAGCCGATGCGGGCGCCGGCTTCGCCATCTTGACGCGCACGGCCCTCTCCCTCATCGAGCAAGCATGAGTCTCGCCCCTGAACTGCATCGGCAGATCCTCGCCGCGATCGAGTCCCGAACCGAGGAGCGGGAACGTTTCCTCGCGCGCCTGGTCCAGACGCCCTCCTCCAACCCGCCCGGCGACTCTGCGCCGATCGCCGCCGTCGCGGCCGAGCTTCTCGAAGCGCTCGGCTTCAAGGTCGAGCGTCATCCAGTCCCCGACGGGCTCGTCCGCCGCTTCGGCATGGTCTCCTGCACGAACCTCGTCGTCCGCCGCCGTTTCGGGGACTCTGCTTCCCCGGGGCCGGTGATCGCGCTGAACGCCCACGGCGACGTCGTCCCGCCGGGCGAAGGCTGGACACATCCGCCCTTCGGCGCGGAGGTCGCCGACGGCTTCATGTATGGCCGCGGCGTCGCGGTCTCCAAATCCGATCTCGCCACCTACGCCTTCGCGCTGCTCGCGCTCGAGGCCGTCGCCGAAGACCTGAAAGGAAGCGTCGAGCTGCATTTCACCTTCGACGAGGAAATTGGCGGCTATATCGGTCCCAAGTGGCTTCTCGACGAAGGGATCGTGCAGCCGGATTACTGCATCTCGGCTGGCCTCTCCTATTCGATCGTCACCGCGCATAATGGCTGCCTTCACCTCCAGGTCACGGTGCACGGCAAGAGCGCCCATGCCGCCGCGCCGGAGACCGGGCACGACGCGCTGGAGGCCGCGACGGCGGTCCTGCAGGCGCTCTACGGGGAGCGGGCGAGCTTCCCCGAGCGGGTTTCGGAGCACCCGGGGATCGGCCACCCAAATCTCACCGTCGGCCTCATCTCCGGCGGCATCAACACCAATGTCGTGCCGGACAAGGTCGTGCTCAGACTCGACCGCCGCATCATCCCGGAGGAGAACCCGGCCGCGGTGGAGGCGCATCTGCGTCTGATGATCGCCAAGATAGGCGGCCGTTCGCCGGGCATCAGTATCGATGTCGAGCGCGTGCTTCTCGCCTCGCCGCTCCAGCAATTACCCGGCGCCGAAGTTTTGATCGAGCCGCTTCGGGCTTACGGAAGGGAGCTGCTCGGCGAGGACCTGAAGGTCGAAGGCGTGCCGCTCTACACCGACGCCAGGCTCTACGCCGAGGCCGGCATCCCGACGGTCTCCTACGGGGCGGGACCCCGCTCCTTCCTCGAGGCCAACGGGCATCGCGCCGACGAGAAGCTGAGGCTTGCGGACCTCCATGCCGCCACGGGCATCGTCGCCCTGAGCATCGCCGACATCCTGAGCCGATGACCTATCCGCGCGACATGGTCGGCTACGGCCGCCATCCGCCGGATCCCCAGTGGCCGGGCGGCGCCTTCGTCGCAGTCCAGTTCGTCGTCAACTACGAGGAAGGCGGCGAGAACAACATCCTGCACGGCGACCCCGCCTCCGAGGCTTTCCTCTCCGAAATCGTCGGCGCGCAAGCCTGGCCCGGCCAGCGCCACATGAACATGGAATCGATCTACGAATACGGCTCCCGCGCCGGCTTCTGGCGGCTCTGGCGCATGTTCACGTCC
>JACCSN010000289.1 GCA_013812985.1 Hyphomicrobiales bacterium
GTCTCGAAGCAGCCGCCCTGGTCGATGGCGACATCGACGATCACCGCGCCGCGCTTCATGCTCTTCAGCATCTCGCGCGTCACCAGCTTCGGCGCGCTCGCTCCCGGCACCAGCACCGCCCCGATGACCACATCGGCGGCGAAGACCTCCTCCTCGATCGACTCGATCGCCGAGAAGCGGGTGCGGGCGCGGCCCCCGAACAGCTCGTCGAGCTCCCGAAGGCGCGGCAGCGAGCGGTCGAGCACCGTCACTTCGGCGCCCAGCCCCGCCGCCATGCGGGCCGCATGCGTGCCGACCACGCCGCCGCCGATTACCACGACTCGCGCCGGCTGCACGCCGGGCACGCCGCCGAGAAGCAGCCCGCGCCCGCCTGAGAACCGTTTCAGCGCCGCCGCCGCCGCTTCGACCGAAAGCCGGCCGGCGACCTCGCTCATCGGGGCGAGCAGCGGCAGGCCGCCCTTGGCGTCCGTCACCGTCTCATAAGCCACGGCCGTGCAGCCGGACTCGATCAGGCCCTTCGTCTGCTGCGGATCGGGGGCGAGGTGCAGATAGGTGAAAAGGATCTGGCCCTTCCGGAGCTGCCGCCATTCCTGCGGCTGCGGCTCCTTGACCTTCACGATCATCTCGGCATGGGCGAAGATCTCAGCGGCGCTCTGCAGGATTTCGGCGCCCGCCCGGCGATACGCCTCGTCATCGGCGACGATCCCGGCCCCGGCGTTCGTCTCCACGATGACCTGGTTGCCGGCGGCCACATATTCGCGCACCGCGCCCGGCGTGAGCCCGACGCGATATTCCTGCGACTTGATTTCCTTTGGAACGCCAACCTTCATTCGAGCCTCCCCGCGCTGCCTCTCCTTACAGCAATTCGGCAGTCGCTAAATAGCGCCGGGAAGCCGGGAGAGGCGCTAGCCTAGGAACCCGAAGAACCAGAGCAGCAGGATGATCGGGATCGGAATCCCGATGAGCCACAGAAGTCCGCCTTTCATCATGATCCCGAACCCTCTCTTTTCCGGCTCAGGAACGGGAAGAAAGCGTGTCCGGTTCCGCAATGCCGGGGCCGACGGCAAGCTCTGCCGCAGCCAATCCGCCAACGGAGCGTCAGGCGACAAGACGCTCCATGGCGGCACGGAACCTTGCTCGCACCGCATCCCGCCGGTGATGCCTGCCGTCGGCCACACGCTTGGCGCCGCGCGCCCAGACGCAGTCCACCACATCGCCCGAGCCCGCGAAGATCCAGGAATCGAGGAGCGCGTCGCCGTCTCGTCCAAGAAGCGCCGGGTGGTCCGCCCTGAGCGAGACGATGTCGGCGACAGCACCGGCCACCAGCCCCGCCGGTCCGACGCCAAGCGCCGCCGCGCCGCCTGAAATCGCCGCGCCGAAGAGCGCCCGCCCTGTCGAGCCGCCGCCGGTCGCCATGACGTTTCGCGCCCTGTCGCGAAGCCGCTGCGCATATTCCAGCTGGCACAGTTCGTCGGCCACTCCGATGCGGATGTTGGAATCGGAGCCGATGCCGAAGCGGCCGCCGGCCTGGAGAAACAGCGGGCCGTTGAAGACGCCGTCGCCGAGATTGGCTTCCGTGACCGGGCAAAGGCCGGCCGTCGCGCCGCTCGCCGCCAGCCTCCGCGTCTCATTGTCCGTCATATGCGTCGCGTGGATCAGGCACCATCTCTCGTCGACATCAGCGTGGCCGAGCAGCCATTCGACGGGGCGGGCGCCGGACCAGGCCTGGCAATCCTCCACCTCCTTCACCTGCTCGGCGACGTGGATGTGGATCGGCCCCTTGCCGGCCATCGCCGTCACCGCTTCGAGCTCATCGGGCACGACCGCGCGCAGGCTGTGTGGCGCCACCCCGACATTGGCGCCATCGAGACCCGCCGCGACCTTCCGTGTTTCATCCAGAAGATGTTCGAACTGATCGAGGCTGGAGATGAAGCGCCGCTGCCCCGGCGTCGGCGGCGCGCCGCCAAAAGTCGAATGCGCATAGAAGACCGGAAGCAGCGTCAGCCCGATGCCGGTCTCGCTCGCCGCAGCTGCGATGCGCCCGACCATTTCCGCGATGTCGGCATATTGCCGGCCATCCTGATCGTGGTGGAGATAGTGGAACTCGCCCACCCTGGCGAAACCGGCTTCCAGCATCTCCACATAAAGCTGCGCGGCGACGGCTTCGACATCGTCCGGGCTCATGGACAGCGCGAACCGGTACATCGTCTCGCGCCAAGTCCAGAACGTGTCGGCCTCCGCGCCGCGGAATTCCGCCAGCCCCGCCATGCCGCGCTGGAAGGCGTGGCTGTGGAGATTGCCCATGCCCGGAACGCCGATCGCGTGGCGCTCGTCGCCTTCGCCGGGCGGGAGGGCTGGCGTGACGGAGGCGATGCGGCCCGCTTCGACCGAAACTCGCACGTCCCGTTTCCAGCCGTCCGGCGTCAGGGCTTTGGTGAAATGAAGTTCGGTCATTCAGCCTCCTGGCCAAGGATATGCATCGCAGTGCGGGTTGCGCCCTGCGGGCGCATGGTCATACATCGGATCGCAACACGGGGCTTGGACGATGATTGCGGAGAGGGGTTGCGATCGGCTGTTCCGCCGTGCGCGGCTGGCGACCATGCACCCGGGCCGCGAAGGGCTGGGGGTGATCGACGACGGCGCGATAGCCGCCACGGACGGACGCATCGTCTATTGCGGCCCGGAATCCGAGGTTCCGGGCAGCCTCGCCCGAGCCGCCGCCGAGATCACCGATTGCGAAGGCCGCTGGATCACGCCCGGCCTGATCGACTGCCACACCCATCTGGTCCATGCCGGCGATCGGAGCCATGAATTCGAGCTGCGGCTCCAGGGCGCCTCCTATGAGGACATCGCGCGCCAGGGCGGCGGCATCCTTTCCACGGTGCGGGCCACGCGCGCGGCGAGCGAGGACGAGCTCATCCGCCAATCGCTGCCGCGCCTCGACACGCTTATCGCTGAGGGCGTGACCACGATCGAGATCAAGTCCGGCTACGGCCTGAACCGCGAGACCGAAGCGCGGCAGCTGCGCGCCGCCCGCCAGCTCGCGGCCCTGCGCCCCGTGAACGTGATGACGACCTTCCTCGGCGCCCATGCGCTACCGCCGGAGGCGGGCGGCGACAAGGACAGCTATATCGACGAGGTTGCGGCGGCGACGCTGCCGGCGCTCGCCCGGGAAGGGCTGGTCGACGCGGTCGACGGTTTCTGCGAGACGATCGCCTTCAGCCCCGAGCAGATCGCCCGGCTCTTCGCCGCCGCGACGGAGCTCGGGCTGCCGGTGAAGCTGCATGCCGACCAGATGTCAAACTCAGGCGGGGCTACCCTGGCGGCGCGCTTCGGCGCGCTTTCGGCCGACCATCTCGAATATGCTGACGAGGCCGGCGCCGCGGCGATGGCGAAGGCCGGCGCGGTGGCGGTTTTGCTCCCCGGCGCCTTCTACTTTCTGCGCGAGGAGAAGCGCCCACCTGTCGACGCTTTTCGCAAGCACAAGGTCCCGATGGCGGTGGCGACCGATATGAACCCGGGAACCTCGCCGCTAACTTCGCTGCTACTCGCGATGAACATGGCGGCGACCCTCTTCCGCCTGACGGTGGAAGAATGCCTGGCCGGGGCGACGCGCGAGGCGGCCCGCGCGCTCGGCCGCCTGGGCGAGACCGGCACGCTCACGCCGGGCAAATATTGCGATCTCGCCATCTGGGACATCGAGCGGCTGGCGGAGCTGGTTTATCGGATCGGCTTCAATCCGCTCCGCGCCCGTATCTGGAGAGGGCGATGACCGACATCGTGATGGTCCCCGGCGCGGCCTCGCTCGCCGACTGGCGGGCGATCTATCGCGGCGCGTCTTTTGCGCTCGATCCGTCCTGCCGGCCGGGCGTGCAGGCCGCCGCCGATCTGGTCGCAGCGATCGTCGCCAAGGGCGAACCGGTCTACGGAATCAACACAGGCTTTGGAAAGCTTGCCACGGTCCGCGTCAAGGCGTCCGACCTCGCAGTGCTCCAGCGCAACATCGTCCTGTCGCATTCCGCCGGCGTCGGCGAGCCGACCTTGGTGGCGATTGTCCGGTTGATGATGGCCTTGAAGCTGGCGAGCCTGGCGCAGGGCGCTTCGGGGGTTCTGCTTCAATCCCTGCAGCTCCTGGAAGACATGCTCGCCCGCGGCGTCGTTCCGGT
>JACCSN010000293.1 GCA_013812985.1 Hyphomicrobiales bacterium
GGTCACGCTCGCAGACGATCGTCACTTCCGCGATGTTGCGCGCCGGACGGTTTCCCGAGCCGGAAAAAATCACGTCGTCCATGCCGCCGCCGCGCATCGCCTTGTAGGAGCTTTCGCCCATGACGAAACGAAGCGCCTCGACGAGGTTCGACTTGCCGCAGCCGTTCGGGCCGACGATGCCGGTGACGCCGGGCTGGATCGGAATGTCGGCGGCGTCTACGAACGACTTGAAGCCGTGGATCTTGAGCCGCGTCAGCTTCACGGGCGCGCCTTCGCGGGGCCGGCGCGCCCGCTTGTGCCCGCTTTAGAGAAGCGGCTCGATTTCCTTGTCCAGTTCCGCAAGGGACGGAGACCCTTCCAGCTTCTTGCCGTTTATAAAGAAAGTCGGGGTCGCCTGCACGCCAAATGAGACTCCGCGGTTCTTCACGCCCTCCAGGCCCTGGAACAGCGCCTGATTCGATATGCAGGCTTCAAAGCTCTTGTCGTTCAAACCGAATGGTTTGGCGATATCCAGTGTGGCTGCCTTCAGGTCCGGCGACGAGAGCCAAGTATCCTGCACGCGGAAATAGGCGTGGACGACATCGAAATAACGATCCGCCGGGGCGCAGCGGGCGACCATCGAGGCGGCATAGGCGGGCGCGTTCAGCGGGAATTCGCGGAAGATGTAGCGCACCTTGCCGCTGTCGACGTATTTCAGGCGGAACTCGTCGAACACATCGCGGTCGAACTGCGCGCAATGCGGGCAGCTCATGGAGGCGTATTCCACCACCGTCACCTTGGCGTCCGCCGGGCCGAGCACCTTCTCGCCAAGCTCGCCCGGCGCATGGAGTTCCTGGACGTTGACGGTTTGGGCAAATGCCACGGCAGGTGCGAAGAGCAGCGGGCTTGCGGCGAGGCCGGCGAGAAACAGGCGGCGGTCGAGAGGGGGCATGGTGTCTTCCTTTCCGAGGAGCCGAAGCAAAGCCGGCCTCCATTGAACATGGCCTGAACGGCCGCCGAAGCGACCCTTGGCGTCTACATATCGTGCGCGGACGCGGCGAGAAACGCGGCCCCTCGTCACGATCGTGCGAGAACGCGGCGGCCGAGCGTGCGGAGCGAATCGGCAAGCGCCCCGTCCAGCCCGGACAGCCGCTCTTCAAGCGCCTGCGGCAGGTCGCGCTCCGGCTCCTGCGCCGGCTTTGCCCCGCCCCGCGGCCCGATCCGGCCCTGCACGATGCGCACTGCCCCCACCGCCGGGTAGCCGAAATAGCCGTTCAGCCGCTCGCGCACTCTGTCCGTCTCATAGGAGAACTGCAGGGCAAGCGCCGGATCGCAGCGGACGACGAGCACGGCCGCGCCGCCGCCGCGCGGCCAGCGGATGCGCTCCGGCGCGGTGCTTCTCGCATAGGCCTCGCCGACGATCTCCGGCCACCAGGAGATCAGTTCGGCGCGCGCCAGGCCACGCTTGCGCACAAGCGGATCGAGCGCGGCGGAAATCAGCTCGGCGACGGGTCTGGCGTTGGGTCGCGCCGGATAGGACAATGTGGAGGCTGCTCCTCGGCTCTTGCACGGCGCGCCGGGCCGGGCACATTGGCGCGATGCCTGCCAGCCTAACGAAGTCCCGCCTCGCGGCAAAGCCTTCCGAAGCCGGCGGTCACGGCCCCCTGGCCGCTGACCTCCTTGCCTGGTACGAACGCCATGCCCGCATCCTGCCCTGGCGGACTGGTCCGGCCGAACGTCGGCTCGGCCTCAGACCCGAGCCTTATCGGGTCTGGCTCTCCGAAATCATGCTGCAGCAGACCACCGTGAAGGCCGTCGCGCCCTATTTCCAACGGTTCATCAGCCGCTGGCCGACAATCGAGGCGCTGGCGGCCGCCGAGGACGGTGAAATCATGGCAGCCTGGGCGGGGCTCGGCTACTACTCGCGCGCCCGCAACCTGCTTGCCTGCGCCCGGACGATTGCCGCCAAGCCCGGATCAGAATTCCCGCGAAGCGCCGTCGAGCTGGCGCGCCTTCCCGGCATCGGCGCCTACACCTCGGCGGCGATGGCCGCGCTGGCTTTCGACGAGCCTGTCGCGGTCGTCGACGGCAACGTCGAACGTGTCGTCGCGCGCCTTTTCGCGATCGAGACCCCGCCGCCGGCGCTGAAGGATCGTGTTCGCGATCCGCTGCGGATGCTGGTGCCGCAGGACCGCCCGGGCGAATTCGCCGAGGCCGTCATGGATCTCGGCGCGACGATCTGCACGCCCCGAAAACCCGCCTGCGCGCTGTGCCCGTGGTTCGGCCCGTGCCAAGCCCGCCGGGAGGGCCGGCAGACCGAGTTCCCGAAGAAGGCGCCGAAACGTCCCCGCCCCATCCGCTACGGCCACGCCTTCGTCGCCCGGCGCGCCGACGGCGCCATCCTGCTCCGCCGCCGCCCGCCGCGCGGGCTCCTCGGCGGCATGTGCGAGACGCCGGGGAGCGAATGGGCCGAAACGGGAGCGGGGGGCCTTGCCCCGCCGCTCGACGCCGAATGGATCCCCCTTCCCGCCCCGGTCGAGCACGGCTTCACCCATTTCGAGCTCAGGCTGGCGGTGTTCCGGGCAAAATTCGACCAGGACGCGCTGGCGCCCGACGGCCATTGGTGGGCGCCTGCCCGAGGTCTCGCGCAGGAGGCTCTGCCGAACCTCATGAAGAAAGTCATCGAAGCCGCCTATCCGGGCGCCACGAAACCCGCCAAGAACGAGGCATGACCCAGATCCGCCACATCGTCTTCGACGTGGGCAACGTACTCCTCCTCTGGGAGCGCGACCGCCCCTATCGCGAGCTCATCCCCGACGAGGCGGAGCGCCGGCGCTTCCTCGCCGAGATCTGCACCATGGAATGGCATGCGGGGCTCGATGAGGGCGTCGGCATCGACGAAGCCATCGCCGTGCTGGCGGAGCAGTTCCCCGAGCAAGCCGAGCATATCCGCTCCTATAAATCGCGCTGGCTGGACACGCTGCCCGGCGCGATCGAGGGCACGGTGGAAATCCTTGAAAAGCTGGTCGAGCAGGGGCGCGACGTGACCGCGCTGACGAACTTCAATCAGGATCTCTTCCGGCTGACCGTGCCGGCCTATCCGTTCCTCAGCCTCTTCCGCGGCGTCACCGTTTCCGGCGAGAGGAAGCTGGTGAAGCCCGACCCCGCCATCTACGCGCACCACGCCGAGGCGTTCGGGCTGGCGCCCGGCTCCACGCTCTTCTTCGACGACGTCCAGGCGAATATCGACGCGGCGCACAAGGCCGGCTGGAACGCCGAGCTTTTCACCAGCCCGAAGGGGATGCGGGCGGATTTGGGGCGTTATGGGATCGTGGTTTGAGCACGCATGAAGTGTGCCTGCCATCCTTCCCTGCTGATTTCGTTGAACGGGGCGAAACGGTTTGGGCGCTGATCTTCGTCGGATATGACCAGAACACGCCACGCGAATATTCGGTGCTGATCACGCTCGCACCAATGCCGGCCGGTGACAAAGAATAGACGTTCTGCTTGGTCGAGACGGATGGCGGGACCGGTGACGAGCACACGTATTGGAGCGGCAAAGACGTCTCTCGATGTTCTCCAGAGAAAGGCGGCAAGTGATACTGCTTGCAATCAAAGAAACAGTCGGCGAGATGATCGACCGTTATCGGCCAAGCAGAGTGTTCATGTGCACCATGGACGAGGACGCGCCCGAGCTGGCGCTCCGGAAGCATTTTGCGATCGTGGATGTTTTCAGGAAACGCGGATATAAGATCGAGGTTTAGGCCATATATGGTCGGCTTTCCTGGTGGGTGGAACGGACCGATCCGCCTCAGGAATAAGGGTTTGGAGTTCTTGATGGACCGGAAGCAAGAGGGCGAGCTGGTTGTTGATGCACCTGAGCGCGCCAAGGCGGCGGCCGCGCGTGCGCTTGCGGACCCAGAGGTGCGGGCGGCGCTTCGCCGCAACAGCAAAGTCGCCCAACAGTTGCGGGCCGAGCGTCAAGGACAGTCTCGTCGCGTACGCGGCTGACCGAGCTGATCTGCCTCACTTCCGGATCAGGGCTCCGACGGACCACCCTGATGAGCTTCAATCTGCGACCCGGAGGCCGTTGCGCGCCGAGCCGGGCGCTTTTGGGATTGACATGCGAGCCAAGCCGGGCTCCTCGGGAGACTGAGCCGTCATTGGTTCGGCGACCATGAAACTCTATTCCGCTCCCCTCAGCCTGTTTGCCCGCAAGATCGAGGTTGCGCTTGGCGAAAAAGGCCTGCCGTTCGAGCGCGTCGTGGTGCCGTTCAGCCAGGCTGAAGGCTACAGGCCAAAACATCCCGACGTGCTCGCCGCCAATCCGAAGGGCCAGGTTCCGGTCCTGATCGACAACGGCTTGGTCCTCTACGATTCCACCGTGATCCTGGAATATCTGGAGGACGCCTACCCGTCGCCGCCGCTCTACCCCGCTGCGCCGGCGCTGCGCGCCGAGTGCCGCCTCCAGGAGCTTTACGCCGACGAGATCCTGCTCGCGCCCGTTCGCGCCTTGATGCACCGGACCGCCCCTAGGTCGTCGGAACCGGATCGGCATGAAAGAAACGAAGCGGACGCAAAACAGGCCGAGCCGGTCATTGCGGAGCGCTATGCAAATCTCGATCGACGGCTGACCGGCCGCCCCCATCTTTGCGGCGCGTTCTCGGCGGCCGATATCGCCATGTTCATGACCGTGCTTTACGCGCTGCGGCTCGGCGGCCCGTCGCTCGCCCCGCATCCCGCGTTGGCCGCCTGGTACGGCAGGCTGCGCGCACGCCCTGCATTTGCCTCCGTCCGATCGGAGATTCTCGCCGCCGACCGAGAGCTTTCCGTGCCTGTCAATGGGCCGGGCGAACCCTGACGGGGCTTTGGACGAACAACAGTTCAGGCAGCGAGCGTGATGCGCACCTGGTCGCGAAGCGCGTCGATCACGAGCATCTTGCCGTCTACCGGCTTGTGCCAGAACGTCCAACCGTTGCAGGCTTCCAGCCCTTGCACGGCCGCCCCGACCCGGTGGATCGAGCCGGCATGCTGCTTCCCGCCCGCCTCGCAAAGCAGCGAACCGTCGGCGCGCACCGTCGCCCGGAAGCGTCGCCGTGCGTCGGTGAGCACGTCGCCCGCGGCGATCAGCCCGGCTTCGAGGAGCGAGCCGAAGGGGATGCGGGGCGCCGCGCGCTTGCCTTCGATGATTTTCAGCACCGCGCCGGCGGCTGGCCGCACTGCGGCGATCCTGTCGCGCGCGGCGGCGATGTAGTCCCGGTTCCGCTCCACGCCGATGAAGTGGCGGCCGAGCTTCTTGGCCACCGCGCCGGTCGTGCCCGTGCCGAAGAACGGGTCGAGCACCACATCGCCCGGCTTGGTGCTGGCGAGCAGCACGCGGTAGAGCAGCGCCTCTGGTTTCTGCGTCGGGTGGACCTTGACGCCAGCGGAATCCTTCTAGCGCTCCTCGCCGGTGCAGATCGGCAGCACCCAGTCGGAGCGCATCTGGAGGTCGTCATTGAATGCCTTCAGCGCATCGTAGTTGAAGGTGTAGCTCTTGGCCTCGGGCGAGCGCGACGCCCAGATCAGCGTCTCGTGCGCATTGGCGAATCGGCGGCCGCGAAAGTTCGGCATCGGGTTGGTCTTGCGCCAGACGATGTCGTTCAGGACCCAGAAGCCGAGATCCTGAAGAATCGCGCCGACCCGGAAGATGTTGTGGTACGACCCGATCACCCACAGCGTGCCGCTCGGCTTCAGCACCCGCCGGCAAGCGAGGAGCCAGGCGCGGGTGAAGGCGTCGTATGTGG
>JACCSN010000308.1 GCA_013812985.1 Hyphomicrobiales bacterium
TGCTCTACACCAAGACGGCCACCCTGATCGGTCTCGTCTACATCCACCTGCCTTTCACGTTGTTTCCGATGATCCTCGGCCTGGCGCTGGCGCCGAAAGAGCAGCTTGACGCGGCGTTCGACCTCGGTGCGTCGCCCTGGCAGACATTTCGCGAGGTGGAGCTGCCGATCGCGCTGCCCGGCGTCCTGATCGGCGCGCTCCTGACCTTCGTGCTGGCCTTCGGCGCCAATTCTGAGGCGGCGATCCTCGGCGGGCAATCAGTGGTCGTCATCGCCAAGGCGATCGAACAGCGCTTCACCTATGCGCAGGACTGGCCGCTCGGCTCGAGTCTGACCGTCGCGGTGGCGGCGATCACCGCGCTGGCGGTCTTCCCGGCCATGCGCCGGCTCGACCTGAACCGTTTCCTGAAACGCTGAGGCCGGCGATGCGGCGAGGCCTTGGCGACAGGCTGACCGTCCTCTGGACTGTCCTGGTCATCTCCCTGCTCTATATGCCGATCATCAGCGTGGTGCTCGCCTCGCTCGCCAACACCCGCTACATGCGCTTTCCGCACCGCGTGTGGTCGATAGAGCCGTACCGGGAGGCGTTCGGGCTGTCCACGACGTGGGAGCTGCACAGCGTTTCGCTCAAGATCGCGCTCGCCGTGGCGGTGATCGCCGCGCTCGTCGCGATCCCGGGGGCGCTGGCCTTCGCCCGCTTCGAATGGCGCGGCCGTTCAGCCTACCAGAAGCTCATTCTCCTGCCGGTGTTCTTCCCGCAGCCGGTGCTCGGCTTGGCGCTGCTGGTGTTCTTCTCCGCGGTCGGCGTGACGCCGAGCTGGAAAACGGCCGTCTTCGCCCATCTGGTGCTGATCGCGCCGATCGTCACCCTGATCGTGTCGATCACGCTCTATGGCTTCGATCGGGCGCAGGAGGAAGCGGCTTACGATCTCGGCGCGACGCGGCTGCAGGCGTTTCGCGAGGTCACCCTGCCGGCGATCCTGCCCGGGCTCGTCTCCGGCGGGCTCTTCGCGTTCCTGCTCTCCTGGAGCAACCTGCCGCTTTCTGCCTTCACGACCGGGGCCGACTCGACGCTTCCCGAATGGCTGTATTCGCGCACGGCGACGAACTACGCGCCGATGATCCCGGCCGTGTCGGTCATCTCGGTGGGCGCCTCCGCGGCGATCGTGCTTGCGGCGCTTTTCACGCTTGCGACGTTTCGCGCCGCGCGGCGCCCGAGCCGCTTGGCCGCGTGACGGTGTTCTGACCGCGCCGGCGGACCGCGCCAAGCACCTCAGGGGGTAGATTGCGGCGGACACAGAACCGTAAGGAAGAACGCCGCGTCGGCCAGCGGCAGCCCGTCGGCATCCAAGCGGCGGACGGTGATAGCAGCGTTGCTGATCGAGACCGTCAATCCCAGGGAATAGTAGGGGCTGCTTGAGGTGGCGCTCGGGAAGCAAGCGGCGATTTCCCGATCGAAAGTCAGACTATAGGATCCCGTCGACCGTCTGCTGGCGGACTGCACGCCCCTGCCCCGCACCAAAGTCCCGTTGCCACTCATATGCGCGCCGAGCAGCTCGGCGCCGGGATAGCCCGGACTTCCGGCAGGCCCGGTCCCGCCCTGCGGTCCGGGCGGCCCGAAGTCGCCTGGCGGCCCCTCCGGGCCCGCCGCTCCAGCCAGCCCCGGCGGTCCCTCGCCGCCCTGAAGACCCTGTTGACCGGGCGGGCCACTCGGGCCCGGCGCCCCGGCCACCCCCCGCGCGGCGAAAAGCTGCCATTCGGCGGCGCTCGTATTGGGCCGCCTGCCCTTATTGGCCTTCAGCGCACGATACGTGGAGCCGCTCAGCAGGACCAGATCGCCGGAATAATACTGAACCTGGGTCGACCAAGCTCCGCGCGGCATCGTGCCGGGTCCGCAATTGCCGATCAGGAATGCTTGCGCGCCGGAATTCGTCTCCAGCGTGACCCGGCAATCGGGTGTACGAAAGTCGACATTGAAGTCGAAACGACTCTCCGTGTCGGCGGTCGCCTCGAATGCCGTTCCCTGAATCCTGACCACGACGCCGACGCTGCTCGCCGTGCCGGCAATGACGAGCCGCCCCGCCTCCAGCGTCACGACGCTGACCGTCAAGTCGCTCGTCCCCACCTCGGAAAGCACCTGAATGCTACCGGCGGTGGCCGCCACGGCCGACCAGACGGGCGCCGCCGCAAGACCAAAAATCATCGAAAGCACTGCGAGGATACGCAATTCAACTGCTCCCCAATAACTGTCGAGAACAGATTTTCAACCTGCGAGTCGAGCGTTGCGGCAGCTTAGGGTTGTGTGCTTACGCTTGGCGGAATTATACCTAAAATAAAGCGTTAGAAGCAACCGGTTTGAGTTCAGCGTCTCGATCGCATCACGCCGGTCGCGTGAATTCCCGCCGCGCCGCCTCCACGGCTTCGCGGCAGGCGCAGCCCTCAAGATGGTCGTTGACCAGTCCCGTCGCCTGCATGAAGGCGTGCATCGTGGTCGGGCCGACGAAGGACCAGCCGCGCTTGCGCAAGTCCCTGGAAAGCGCGACCGAATCCGGCGTGGTGGGCTGGATTGCGGCTCGGTCGGTGCGCGCCGGGCGGCTATCCGGCGCCGGCTCGAAGCGCCAGGCAAAAGCTGCCAGCGATCCCGCTTCTTCGACCAGCTCCAGCGCGCGGCGGGCATTGTTGACGACCGAAGCGATCTTGCCGCGGTGGCGCACGATTCCCGCGTCGGCCATCAGACGCTCCGTATCGTCCGGGCCGAAGGCGGCCACCTTGGCGAAATCGAAGCCGGCGAAGGCGGCCCTGAAATTCTCGCGCTTCCGCAGAATCGTCAGCCAGGACAGGCCCGACTGGAAGCCCTCCAGGCAGATCTTCTCAAACAGCCGGCGGTCGTCGGCGACCGGCCGGCCCCATTCCCGATCGTGATAGCCGAGGTAGAGCGGGTCGCTCCCCGGCCACCAGCAGCGGGTAAGGCCGTCGGAACCGACGATGAGGCCGTCGGGCTGTGGCATCCTGAACTCCGGGCTTTGCGGCGGCGGCGCTTCAGCTTATGAGAGCGGCGGGGGCATTTGCACGAAATTCTGGCCGCGATTCACCATGCGCTCCGCCCTTCGATGGTTCCTTTTCGCGCTTCTCTTGATGGCCCCGGCGACGCCTGGCCGGGCTTTCACGGATGCCGAGCTCATCGACGGCTTCGAACGGACCGTATTCGGCGCCGAGTATTGGAACTTTGGCTGGCAAGCGTCCAGGGTCAAGAAGTTCGCCGGCCCGGCGCGCGTCTATGTCGACGACCGCAGCGGCGCCGGGCGCGGCGCCGATGCGATCCGCTTCCTCGTCTCGCTCCCCGCGCTGATCGAGGGCCTGGAGCTTGAGGTCGTAGCCGAACCGAGCGAGGCGAACTTCCGCGTCTACATCCTCAGCCGCGCCAATTACCGGCAGGTTGTCATCAACGAGATCTACAACCGCCCTGCGTCCAGCTTCGCGCCGGGTAATTGCCTTGTCCGCGTCGTCTCGACCGGCAACGGCATCGAGCGCGCCGATGCGGTCATCGTCGCCGATGAAGGCGAGTTCCGGTTCCAACGTTGCCTGGCGGAAGAGATCCTGCAGGGGCTCGGGCCGACGAACGACGACCGCAGGCTCTCCGCCAGCATTTTCAACGACAGCTCCCGGCACGCCAGCTTCACTGATTTCGACAGGCACATTCTCAACATGCTTTATCATCCGGCGATTCTCCCCGGCATGACGCGCGTGGAAGTGCGGCGCATCCTGCCGTCGGTGGTCGCGGAGGTGCGCGGCCGGCTGCTCGGAACTTCCGTAAGCAAGCATTAATCATACCGAAAGATTGCCTAGCGAGACGAAAAGCGATTTTGGGGGCTTTACCAAAAAGCTCAGACATGCCCCGCTAGGCTCACCCGCGCAGCTGTTGCTGACGGTCCCAGTAGCGAGTGTATATCCCATGCAGCGAGCCATCCTCTCCCTTCTCATGATCGCCTTGACGACATTACCGGCGCTGGCCGGACCCCGGCCCACGGTCAGCGGCGATCCGGCCATCGACGCGCAATGGATCTGGCAACTCCGCAAGCCGCCAGCCGTGTGCGGCGCATGCACCCCCATCGACCAGACCGGGCGCGTGCGCCTCCGGCGCCTGGCGGCGCCGCATGTGCGAAGGGCCACGCCCGTTGTGATCGCGCCGCAGCGCGCGATCGTGGCCGCACCGCTGCGGGCTGTCGACCCTGCTTATCTGCCTGCGGTGGTGGCCTTCAAGACCTCGCACCGGCCGGGCACCATCGTGATCGACACGAGCGCCCGCTATCTCTACCTGGTGCTGGAGGACGGCAAGGCGCAGCGCTACGGCGTCGGCGTCGGCCGCGACGGGTTCGGCTGGTCCGGCGCCGTCAAGGTCGGGCGCAAGGCGGAATGGCCGACCTGGACGCCCCCCGCCGCCATGCGCAAGCGCCAGCCGCATCTGCCGGTCTCCATGAAGGGCGGGAAGAACAATCCGCTCGGCGCGCGCGCGCTCTATCTCTACCGCGGCGGCAGCGACACGTTGTTCCGCATCCACGGCTCCAACGAGCCCTGGACAATCGGCCAGCGGGTCTCGTCGGGCTGCTTCCGCATGCGCAACGAAGACGTGGTGGAGCTTTATGGCCGCGTGGGCGTCGGCACGCAGGTCGTGGTGCTCTAGACCGAGCTTCTCGGCCATACCGATCCGGCCCCGCTTCTCGCGTGGGCCGGATTTCCTCTTCCAGGGTCACAGAGTGTTGCCGAAGCGCGACACTTCTCTCAACGAAAATGCGGCGTCCGCCGGAAACCAGTTCTATAAGAGCTAATTAGCCGCCCACCTTGCTTCGGTGGGGGCATTGGAGGGGTCGGATGAAAACTGTCCGGTTTGCTTGGGCGCTCGCCTGCGGGATCGCCTGCGCGGCGGCCCTGTCGCCAGCCGCGGATGCGGCGACGAAGCGGTTCTTTGATCCGGTGACGCGCACGTTCATCACTTATGACGCCGATCGGGCGGTCCAGCGCCAGGCGGCGCCGAAGGCGCGCGCCCCGGCGGCGCAACGCCAGGCGCGTGTTCCGGCGGCCCAGCGCTTAGCGCGCCTTCCGGCCGCGCAGCGTCAGGCGGCGCTGGCGAAGCCGCCGAAGCTCAGGTTCCGCCCCTTCGAGCAAGCCGCGTTTCCCCAAGCCGCGCCGTCGCCTCGCGCGCGGCCCGCGCAGACCTCTCCGGTGGCGCGCCCGACGCCCGGCCCGGAATTCGACCGCCAGATCGTGGAATACGAGACGACCGAGGCGCCCGGCACCATCATCATCGATACCGGAGCCAAGTTCCTCTACTACGTGCAGGGCGGCGGCGAGGCGATCCGCTACGGCGTCGGCGTCGGCAAGGAGGGTTTTGGCTGGACCGGCACGGTCGCTATCGGCGCCATGCGGGAATGGCCGAAATGGTTTCCGCCGGCCGAGATGGTGGGGAGGCGGCCGGAACTTGCCGAATACATGAAGGTCGGAATGTCCGGCGGCGAACAGAATCCGCTCGGCGCGCGCGCCCTCTATCTGCACGATAACGGGCGCGACACGCTGTTCCGCATTCATGGGACCAATGAGCCGTGGTCGATCGGCCTGAACGTCTCCTCCGGCTGCATCCGCATGTTGAACGAAAACGTGATCGAGCTTTATACGCTCGCCAAGCTTGGCGCCAAGGTCATCGTCGCCTGAGGCTTGTTTGTGCTTTGCAGGGTTCGCGGCCCGCTTCGGCGGGCCGTTGCATTTTTGACGCTTCCATCCGCGTTCAAGCGGAATTTGTGAGCAAGGCAAGATCGGCCGGAACTCGCCGGCCGAATGCCGCATTGTGGCTCCAGTTCGCGTATCGGGGGACTTGCTCGAAGAAATCGCTTCGTATTCTGCTGAACAGGCCGGCTCTGCCCTGTGTTTTCGCTATGGTTAACAGGAACACAGCGAAACATACTGGAAAAACGCCGACGGCCTAGGAAAGAGAGCACGGCGATTGGAACAAGGAACTCGGCATGGAGGGTAGAATGAAGATGTTCCGGTTCTCTCGCACATTGACGCTTGGCGTGGCTCTGTCGTTGCTGCTTCCGGCCGCGGCCGACGCTCAGCTGTTCCGCATGTTCGATCCGGTGACGCAGGGCTTTGTCACCTACGACACGGAGCAACTCCAGCCGCGCGGCCGGCAGGCCATGCCCGACCCCCAGTATCAGGCGCAGGTCGTACAGTTCGCAACGGCGGAAGCGCCCGGCACGATCGTCATCGATACGGGAGCCAAGTTCCTCTATTACGTGATGAAGGACGGGCTGGCGATCCGCTACGGCGTCGGCGTCGGCAAGGAAGGTTTCGGCTGGTCGGGCGTCGTGGAGATCGGGCGCAAGGCCGAATGGCCGACCTGGACGCCGCCGGCGGAGATGATCGAGCGCCGCCCCGAACTCGTCGAATATGTGAGCGGCATGCCCGGCGGGCCGGAGAACCCGCTCGGCGCCCGCGCTCTCTACCTCTACGACGGCGCCCAGGACACCATGTTCCGCATCCACGGCACGAACGAGCCCTGGTCGATCGGGCACAACGCCTCTTCCGGGTGCATCCGCATGCTGAACGAGCACGTCACCGAATTGCACCGGATGGCGACGGTCGGAACCAAAGTGATCGTTCAGTAGTTGATGCTCCAAGTTGCTTAAGCCTTCAGGGACGGCCCTCCAGCCGCCCCTTTTCTTTGTACAGCCCGCAATTTCATGGCCCCGACCGCACTCCGCCGAGATCGAGCCCTTCATGCTTGCGCTTGGCCTCGATGCGGCGGGCGTGGAGGATCGGCTCAGTGTAGCCGTTCGGCTGCTCGCGGCCCTTGAAGACGAGGTCGCAGGCCGCCTGGAAGGCGATGCTCTCATCGTATGCCGGCGCCATGGGCCGGTAGAGCGGGTCCCCGGCGTTCTGCCGGTCGACCACCGCCGCCATGCGCCGCAGCGTCTCCGTCACCTGGGCTTTTGTGACGATGCCGTGGTGAAGCCAGTTGGCGATGTGCTGGGAGGAGATGCGCAAGGTGGCGCGGTCCTCCATCAGGCCGACATTGTCGATGTCGGGGACTTTCGAGCAGCCGACGCCCTGGTCGATCCAGCGCACCACATAGCCGAGAATGCCCTGCGCATTGTTGTCGAGCTCCCGCTGGATGTCCTCCGGCGGCCAGTTCGGCCGTTCGGCGAGCGGGATCGACAGGATGTCCTCGATCTTCGCCCGCTCGCGCCCTTGCAGCTCCGCCTGCCGCGCGGCAACGTCGACCTTCAGATAGTGCAGCGCATGAAGCGTGGCGGCGGTGGGCGACGGCACCCAGGCGGTGTTGGCGCCGGCGCGCGGATGGGCGATCTTGGCGTCCAGCATCGCCGCCATGCGGTCCGGCATCGCCCACATGCCCTTGCCGATCTGCGCCCGGCCCTGGAGCCCGCATCGCAGGCCGACATCGACGTTCCGGTCCTCGTAGGCCTGGATCCAGGGGGCCTGCCGCATGTCGCCCTTGCGGATCATCGGCCCGGCTTCCATCGAGGTGTGGATCTCGTCGCCGGTGCGGTCGAGGAAGCCGGTGTTGATGAAGACGATACGGGCGCGAGCGGCGCGGATCGATTCCTTCAGGTTCAGCGTGGTGCGCCGCTCCTCGTCCATGATT
>JACCSN010000315.1 GCA_013812985.1 Hyphomicrobiales bacterium
GTGATGACGGTCGCCGCGATGCCGGCGTGCTCGCGGCCGTATTTTTCATAGATGTACTGGATCACCTCCTCGCGCCGCTCGTGCTCGAAATCGACGTCGATGTCGGGCGGCTCGTTGCGTTCCGGCGAGATGAAGCGCTCGAAGAGGAGATCGCCGCGCGCCGGATCGACCTCGGTGATGCCCAGGCAGAAGCAGACGGCGGAGTTGGCGGCCGAGCCGCGGCCCTGGCAAAGGATGCCCTTCTCGCGTGCGAAGCGGACGATGTCGCGGACGGTGAGGAAATAGGGCTCGTATCGGAGGCCCTTGATGATCCGCAGCTCGTGCTCGATCGTCGCGGCGACCTTGTCCGGCAGGCCGTCCGGGTAGCGCACCGCGGCGCCTCCGAAGGTGAGCTTGACGAGCTCGTCGAAGGGGGTGGCGCTCTCTCCCGCCGATTCCAGCGGATATTCGTAGCGAAGCTCGTCCAGCGAGAACCGCAGCCGTTCGAAGACGGCGAGCGTTTCGGTGACGGCATTCGGCATCTCGGCGAAGAGCCGGGCCATCTCGGCGGCGCTTTTCATGTGCCGCTCGGCATTGGCTTCGAGGAGCCGCCCGGCCGATTCCAGCGTTTTGCCTTCGCGGATCGAGGAGAGCACGTCCTGGAGCCGTCGACGTTCCGGCGCGTGGTAAAGCACGTCGCCGAGCGCGATCAGCGGAACATTAAGCCGGTGGGCGATGACCGCGAGCTCCGCCATGCGGCGGCGGTCCTCGCCGTGATAGAGGCAGGCAGCGCCGAGCCGCACCCGGCCGGGAAAGCTTTCGGCCAGCGCGGCGAGTGTCGTTCCGAGCGCGGCGTCGATGCGCCGGCCGGGCAGGACGGCAAGCTCCAGTCCCTCTCCCCATCGGAGAAGATCGGCGAGATCGAGATGGCACTCACCTTTCTTCGCCCGGAGATTGCCGGTGGTGAGGAGCCGGCAGAGCCGTCCGTACGAAGCGCGGTCGGGCGCCCAGGCGGCGACATCCGGCGTGCCCCCCGGGTCGGGCTGAAAGCCCGCCCGAGAACAGGCTGCGCGGAACACCAGGCGGCAGCCCACGGCATAGGGCGCCCCGGTCTGCTTGGCGGCGAGATGGCCGCGCACGATCCCGGCCAGCGAGTTGCGGTCGGCGATGCTGAAGCCGGCAAGGCCCAGCACGGATGCGGCGGCCGCCAGCTCCTCCGGATGCGAGGCGCCGCGCAGGAACGAGAAATTGGAGGCCGTGAGAAGCTCGGCATAGGCCGGCGAGCCGGATCTTAGCCGTCGCGGCGGCGAGCGCGCAGCCGATCCCGGCGAGGCGGGGGGCGGATGGGGCCGGCTGGAGGGCGGCTTTTCGGGCATGGCTGCGCCTGTCGCGGCTTTCTCCTGCCGCGCCTTGTTGCGTTCCGGACGTGGATGTTCCTATTATGTTCTGGATGCGGGGAGAGTCAAATCGATTCGGACCTTAATTGAGGGGCCGGTCCGTTCATTCGCCGTTCAGGGCAGGGCTGCCAATCCACCCCGACTGCGCAATCCCGCAACCGAGCACGTTCGAGGGGAACGATGTCCGAGCTTTGCACAAGCGAAATCGACCAGGCCGTCGCCCATGCGGCGCATAGCGGCGACACGCTTCTCGTCGCGTTCGTGGCCAGAGCCATCGCCTCGCGTTGCGGGGGCTCGCCCAAGCTGATCGCCGAAGAGCTCACGCAGGCCGGCATCAAGGCCGGTGTCACGATGCAGTTCGGCTCTTTGTAGCGACCAGCTGGACCGACTGGCTGCAAGGCCGCGCCGCATCGCCCAGAGGATGAGGGGTGGACGGCCCCCGACGGCATCGCTTGGGGCCAGCGGTCAACCGACCGCACACAAAGGCCGATCCATGACCGCTCCGCGACCCTGCCTGTCACGCCCAAATGCTCCCTTGCCAAGCGGGGGCCGTCCATACATGACGACGGGAAGCATGTTCATTCAGGATTTCACATGACCAGCCTCGTCCTCGCCGAGCACGACAACCAGCGCCTGAACGAGGCGACGGCCAAGACGCTGTCCGCCGCCCAAGAGCTCGGCGGCGAGGTGCATGTGCTGGTCGCCGGCAAGGGCGCGGCGGCGGTCGCGGCGGAGGCCGCCAGGCTTGCCGGCGTGTCGAAGGTGCTCCTGGCCGAGGCCGAGGCGCTGGAGCATGGCCTGGCCGAGCCGCTCGCCGCCCTCCTCGTCGGCCTCGCCGGCGCCTATGAGGCGATCCTCGCCCCGGCCACCACCAGCGGCAAGAATGTCCTGCCGCGCGTCGCCGCGCTGCTGGACGTGATGCAGGTCTCCGACGTGACGGAGGTACTGGCGCCCGACACCTTCCGCCGCCCGAGCTACGCCGGCAACGCCATCCAGACGGTCAAATCGACCGACGCGAAGAAGCTCCTCACCATCCGCACCTCCGCCTTCCCGGCGGCCGAGGCGGGCGGGAGCGCCGCCCCGGTGGAGACGATCGCAGCGCCTGAGGACCCCGGCCTTTCCGCCTTCGTGGAGGAGAGCGTGGCGGCGAACGAGCGGCCGGAGCTGGCTTCGGCGAAGATCATCATCTCCGGCGGCCGGGCGCTGGGCTCGCGCGAGAAATTCATGGAGGTGATGCTGCCGCTCGCCGACCAGCTCGGCGCGGCGGTGGGCGCGAGCCGAGCCGCGGTCGACGCCGGCTACGCGCCGAACGACTGGCAGGTTGGCCAGACCGGCAAGATCGTCGCCCCCGACCTCTACATCGCCTGCGGCATTTCCGGGGCCATCCAGCACCTGGCCGGCATGAAGGATTCCAAGGTCATCGTGGCGATCAACAAGGACGACGAGGCGCCGATCTTCCAGGTCGCCGATTACGGCCTTGTCGGCGACCTGTTCAAGCTCCTGCCGGAACTCGGCGAGGAGCTGGAGAAAAGGCGGGTCTCGCAGGCCTGAGCCTTTCCGCGCCGATCAAGTGGCTGCCGCGCCAGAGCAGTCGCGCGCCGGGCCTGCGGATGATGTCGATCAGTTCCGCCGAATTGCTATGGCCCGCCCATCTTCGAGGCCCATTACGAAAATGGGTCCTTCCGGTGTTTTCAAGACTCCGATCGCCGTCGTGATCCTGCCGCCGACCGCAACCGCGGCTCGCTGATCGATAACGCCGTCGCGGACTGTCAATATCCGCAGCTCCGTTCGTCCCGCATCGGGCAGCGCGAGCTCGGGCGTCCCATCTCCGTCGATGTCGGCGATTGCCGATAGCCCGAGCTCCGTGGAGCCGATGACGTGGTTCGAGAATCCCTCCGCGGATGCGACCCGGGCGAGCGACCCGGATCGGAACGTCCAGATCTCGAGGCGCCCGCCAATGTGCGGGGTTTTTATCAATGCGATATCCAGGCGCCCATCGCCGGTGAAATCAGCGATGCCGGCGATGTTGAGCCATCGGTTCGGGCGGCCTAAGGGATCGGTTGCGCCGATTTCCTCAAGCTGGCCGTTGCGCAGGCCGTAGATCGCCAAGGCCGCTCCGCCGTCAAGGCGGGAGCGGATCGTTGCGATCTCCGCCATTCCGTCGCCGTCCATGTCGGCGAGACGGGGCGTCAGGTCTTCGAAGACTGACCCCGGCCCGAGGCTCATAGCATAAAGCCGTCCGGCAGCGTCGACGGCCATCAGCGAACCCGCCTCGATCCGATCGCCGAGCACGCCGTGCCCGTAACGATCGGTCGGCTCCGAGTACCAGGTCCGGACAACGCCGCGCCCGCCCGAGCTTGCGATCTTTCCGTCGGGTATGCCGCCGGCGGGCTCGGCTTCTGCGGGTGGCCTTTTCGGTTTGAAGCAGAGCTCGCCGTGATCGCAGATCGAGACCTGAAGCCAGGACTCCGCCTTTATGTAAACGTCGCCTCCGACCTGCCGGACGCGGGTCACCTTGCCGGCAAGCGGAAGCAGGGTGGCTGACCACTCGGCCCGGGCCGTTCCAGCCGCTGCAAGAAAGCCGACGACGCACATGATGTGTGCGACACGTATCATCATTGGACGTGCGGAAGGCGACGTTCTCGGCCTCACATGAGGACCCGTGAGTGGTGGATTTAGGTCGGCTACGAAAGCAATGGCGCACATCTTTGGTTCTTGCGAAAGATCGGATGGGCGAATGCGCGCGTTCTTCCACCAGAGCATGCGGTCAAGAACATGTTATTCGGCATGGCCGAGCTTCGGCGTATGACTGCCGCGGTCACAAAGAGCCGGGCCCCATGCCGCATCGTTTTTCGAAATTTGGTTTCGCAACGCTGGCGTTGATCTGTTGGGCCGGCGCAGCGATGGCGAACCCCGACGAATGGCGCCGGGGGGAATGGCCCCGCACCGACTTCTCCGTGCATTCGGTCGACTACGGCGAGATCAACTCCGGCGGACCGCCCAAGGACGGCATTCCGGCAATCGATGATCCTCGCTTCGAAAG
>JACCSN010000324.1 GCA_013812985.1 Hyphomicrobiales bacterium
GACGACATCGTCAGCCCGCCGGCGGCGTTGCCCATCACGCGCTCCACGGCGCCGAGCTCCAGCTCGTCGCCGAGCGGCGTCGAGGTGCCGTGCGCATTCACGTAGTCGATCTCCGACGGGTCGACCGCCGCCCGCTTCAGGGCAGCCCGCATGCAGCGAAAGGCGCCGTCCCCGTCGGGCGCGGGGGCGGTGATATGGAACGCGTCGCCGGACATCCCGTAGCCGATCACCTCGGCGTAGATTTTCGCCCCGCGCGCCTTGGCGTGCTCAAGCTCCTCGACGACGACGACCCCGGCGCCCTCCCCCATCACAAAACCGTCGCGGTCCCTGTCGTAGGGCCGGGAGGCCTGTTCCGGCCGGTCGTTGAAGTTTGTCGACAGCGCCCGGCAGGCGGCGAATCCGGCGAGCGAAATGCGGCTCACCGGCGATTCGGCGCCGCCGGCCAGCATCACATCGGCGTCGCCCAGCGCGACGAGGCGGGACGCGTCGCCGATCGCGTGCGCCCCGGTGGAGCAGGCGGTGACCACGGCGTGATTGGGGCCTTTCAGGCCGTGCTTTATCGAGACGTAGCCCGAAGCGAGGTTGATCAGCCGGCCGGGAATGAAGAAAGGCGAGATCCGCCGCGGGCCCTTTTCCTTGAGCGTGATGCCGGCCTCGACGATGCCTTCGATCCCGCCGATGCCGGAGCCGATGAGAACGCCCGTCGCCGCGCGCTCGTCCTCGGTCCTGGGCGCCCAGCCGGAATCGGCGATGGCCTCGTCCGCGGCCGCCATCGCGAAGATGATGAAATCGTCGACCTTGCGCTGTTCCTTCGGCTCCATGGAGCGATCGGGATTGAAGGTGCCATCGGAGCCGTCGCCGCGAGGGATGCGGCAAGCAATCTGGGAGGGGAGGTCGGAGACATCGAAGTCATCGACCCGGACCGCGCCGCTTTTTCCCGCCAAGAGGCGCGACCACGTCGTCCCGACGCCGCTGCCGAGCGGCGTCACCATGCCCATGCCGGTGACGACGACGCGCCGCATGATCGGGAGCTTAGAAACGGGTTTAGGAGGCGCTCTTCTCCAGGAAGCGGACGGCGTCGCCCACGGTCAGGATGGTCTCGGCCGCGTCGTCCGGGATTTCGACGCCGAACTCCTCCTCGAAGGCCATGACGAGCTCGACCGTATCGAGGCTGTCGGCGCCGAGATCGTCGATGAAGCTCGCGTCCTTGGTGACCTTGTCTTCTTCCACGCCGAGATGCTCGACCACGATCTTCCTGACGCGCCCCTCAACATTCTCTTCAGCCATCACACCTTCCCCACATTCGGGCCATCCGCCGGCCCGCAGAATTCAACGATACCCCGCGAAGCCGAGGCTTCGCCAGCATTCTCACCCAGGCTTAGGCAGGCCGCTTCGGCAGGCAGTTCGGCGGTCGTTAACACGTTTCCGAAAGCTTGGCTACCAGACCGAGGGGCGGTAAACAGGTGCCCGCCGGCGGGTCTCAAGGGGGCGGCGGCCCGCCCGACCGAAAGTACCAAAGGTCGAACATAGACCGCCACAATGCGCCAAAACCTTCCGTGATCAGCACGTATATGTCGGCGGGCCAAATCAGGCTTTCAGCTATTGCAATGTTTAACGCGAGAATAAACCAAATAGACCATATATAAAGATCGATTTGGCCGATGTTACCCGGCCCGAAGCTGAAGTAAATAAACATCGACGATATTCGAACAGCTGAGAAGGCCGCAGCAATCCAGAGATAACCAAGAACCATGGCGCGCACAGTCGAAAACGCCTGGGCTAATAACTTCATCACCACACGATCTGCCTCAGAGTCGAACGTTCAAATCATCGCCATCCCGCCGTTCACATGGATGGTCTGGCCGGTCACGTAAGCGGCCTCGGCGCTCGCCAGATAAACCACGGCCGCGGCGATCTCCGCGCTCGTTCCGAGCCGGCCGGCAGGGATCGTGGCGAGGATGGCTTCGCGCTGCTTGTCGTTCAGCGCCCCCGTCATGGCGCTGTCGATGAAGCCCGGCGCGACGCAGTTCACGGTGATGCCGCGGGTGGCGACCTCCTGCGCCAGGGCCTTGGCGAGGCCGATCATCCCGGCTTTCGACGCGGCGTAGTTCGCCTGGCCGGCATTGCCGGTGACGCCGACCACCGACGTGATCCCGACGATGCGCCCAAAACGCTGCCGCATCATGCCCTTCAGGGCGGCGCGCGACAGCCGGAACGCCGCTTCGAGGTTGACGCGCATGACGAGCTGCCAGTCCTCGTCCTTCATGCGGACGGCGAGCCCGTCGCGCGTCAGGCCGGCATTGTTGACGAGGATGTCGAGCCCGTCCATCAGCCGCTCCGCTTGCGGAACAAGCCCGTCCACCGCGGCCGGATCGGCCAGATCGGCGGTGGCGACGTGGACGCGCTCGCCGAGCCGGCCGGCGACGGATTCGAGCGCTTCCATCCGCGTCCCCGAAAGGGTGACAACCGCGCCCTGCTTGTGCAGCGCCGCCGCGATGGCGCCGCCGATGCCGCCGCTGGCGCCGGTGACCAGGGCGCGCTTGCCCTCAAGACTGAACACGATGCCCCTCCACCTTCAAGAGTTCGGCGGCGAGCGACCGCACATCGTCGGGCGTATTGACCGCGCTCGCGGAAACGTCGGGAACGATGCGCTTCGCCAAGCCAGTCAGCACCTTGCCGGCCCCGATCTCGACCATGCGCGTCACCCCATTCGCGCCGAGCCACGCCATCGACTCCCGCCAGCGCACCGTGGCGGTCACCTGCTCGACCAGCCTTCGCCGGATTTCGGTCGGGTCCGACACCGGCGCGGCGAGCACGTTCGCAACGAGCGGAACCGCCGGCGCGCGGATGTCGGCGGCGGCGAGCGCATTCGCCATGACCTCAGCCGCGGGCTGCATGAGCGCGCAATGGAACGGCGCGGAGACGGCCAGCATCATGGCGCGCCGGGTGCCCCGCGCCTTGGCGATGTCCACGGCCCGCTCCACGGCGGCCCTGTGACCGGAGACGACGACCTGGCCGGGCGCATTGTCGTTCGCGACCGCGCAGACCTCGTCCGCGCCCGCCGCCTCTCTGGCGATCTCGCGCACCGGCTCCAGATCGAGCCCGAGCAAGGCGGCCATCGCGCCCTGCCCTTCCGGCACGGCGCGCTGCATGGCATCGCCGCGCAGCCGCAAGAGCCGCGCCGTGTCGCCGATCGATAGGCTGCCCGCCGCGGCGAGCGCCGAGTATTCGCCGAGCGAATGCCCCGCCACGTAGGCTGCCGAATCATTGAGGCTGACGCCTTCAGCCCCAAGCGCCCGCAGCACGGCCATGCTCACCGCCATCAGCGCCGGCTGCGCGTTGCGCGTCCGGATGAGGTCGTCGTCCGGCCCTTCCCAGATGATGGCGGACAGCTTGTCGCCGAGCGCCTGATCGACTTCCTCGAACACAGCGCGAGCGGCCGGGAACGCTTCGGCCAAGGCTCGGCCCATGCCAACGGCTTGGCTTCCTTGGCCCGGAAAAATAAAGGCGACCGTCATCCTGCAATCCGAAAGAGCGCCGGTGCGCGATCCACATCGGAGCCTGAGTGGAAGTCAAGGGCGCGTTCGCGTCTCGCATTGCTCGGCAATTGCTTCGACATCGCTTGACAAGCCGTCGCGGCTCGCGAGAACCGGCTTTCCGAATTCGAGGAGGCGGCAATGGTTACGTCTGTGCGATATATCGTCATTGACGTGGACGCTGCGGTCTCGTTTTACGCCGGACAGCTCGGCTTCACGGTGGAGATGCGCCCGGCGCCCGGCTTTGCAATGATGGCGCGTGGAGACCTCCGGCTGTTGTTGAACCAGCCCGGAGGAGGTGGCGGGGCCGGCCAGGCGATGCCCGATGGAGAGTTCCCCGCGC
>JACCSN010000327.1 GCA_013812985.1 Hyphomicrobiales bacterium
GGTCGCCCGATAGGAGAAGCTGCCGGTCTTGTTGATCGTGCCGCCGACCACTTCGGCGCCCTCGCTTTTGGCGACGGGCACGGGCTCGCCCGTGATCATGGATTCATCGACATAGGAGGAGCCCTCGACGACCTCGCCGTCCACCGGCACCTTTTCGCCCGGCCGCACCAATACGACGTCGCCGACCCGCACCTCCTCGATGGGGACTTCGAGGCTCTCACCGTCGCGGACGATTCGGGCGCTCTTCGGCGCCAAGCCGACGAGCCGCTTGATGGCCTCGCTGGTGCGTCCCTTGGCCCGCGCCTCCAGGGTGCGGCCGAGCAGGATCAGCGTCACGATGACCGCGGCGGCCTCGTAATAGACGTTGGCCGTCCCGGCCGGCAGGATCTGGGGGGCGAACGTCGCCACCACCGAATAGCCCCAGGCGGCGATCGTCCCGAGCGCCACCAGCGAGTTCATGTCGGGCGCCAAGCGGGAAAGCGCCGGGAACCCCGCCTTGTAGAAGCGCAGGCCGGGGCCGAACAGGACCAGCGAGGCCAGCGCGAACTGGATGAGCCAGCTCTGCCGCATCCCGATGGTGTTCATGACGAAATCGCGGATGGCGGGCACGAAATGCGAGCCCATTTCGAGCCCGACGATCGGCAGCGTCAGCCCGGCGGCGACGAAAAGGGAACTCTGCAACGAGCGCATGTCCCGGTCGCGCCGCTCGGCCTCGTGGTCCCCTGGCGCCGTTTCGGCCGAAATGCGCCGGGCCGCGTAGCCCGCCTCCGCGATGGCTGCTTCGAGGTCGCCCGCCGACACGGCGCCGGCCAGGTGGCGCACTTGCGCCCGCTCCGTCGCAAGGTTCACAGTCGCGTCGAGCACGCCCGGAACGCGCTTCAGCGCCTTCTCCACCCGACCGACGCAGGACGCGCAGGTCATGCCCTCGATGCCGAGCTCGGTCGTCGTCTCGCCAACGACGTAGCCCGCATCCTTGATCGCCTTGACCACCGCGCCCGGATCGGAGTCGCCTGCGAACTCAACCTCGGCACGCTCGGTGGCGAGGTTCACGTTCGCACGGGCAACGCCCGGCACGGCCCGCAACGCCTTCTCGACCCGGCCGACGCAGGAGGCGCAGGTCATGCCTTCGATCGGCAAGGCGATGCTCCGGCCGGCCGGTGCGTCGGCCGGCTCCCTCTTGAGTGCGACAACGGATGCCATCGGTTCATCTCCCCGGATTCCAAGGTTCGGATCGGAGATGGGGCTTCCAGCGGTGGTAAGGTCAAGTCCGAAAAATCCTGCTGCGCCGCGTTGACCGTCCAACGGTGGCAACCCCTGCTTCACGCCGCAAATGCGGTGTTCATCGGCGCGGAAGATCTTGCCTATGTCGACGCGAACGCGACGGCGGGGGATCAATCCATGGCCAGCCAAGCGGCGGGCATGGCGCCCACGGATCGCATGGCGGTGCGAGCGTTGCCGCCCAGCCGAGCTGACGCTCCACGCGACCCCTCCTCGCCCGGGCCGATATGCGCTGTGGATCCGGTTCATGGGAGCCGGCCAGGTGCGGACCGTGCCGTTCGCCATGATGGTTCCGTCAGACTCCTGACGCGGCTTCGGCGAGTTCCCGGTCTCGGAAATCGGCCGGCGGCCGGGCGCCGGATTGAGCTCACGCGTGCTGGGACCCGCCCAGATCATGCCGGATGCGCCGTGCGAAACGCGGCCACGATGCGCCTCCAGCCGTTCATCGCCACGATCAGCAGTCAGCGGCGAGATCCTCATGGGAGAACTCGCAGTGTCAGGGCATCAGTGCAAGAGAACGCCGCCGCTCGCGCGGAGTGTAAATGGGCGAGTTGAAAGGAGAAGCCGAACTCCGAATCGAACCCTCGCCTGGCTTACTTACCCGCCGAGGGCGCGGAACGATCGCGTTCTGTCGTGCGGCCAACGCCAACAGAAATTTGGAGCGGGCGAAGGGATTCGAACCCTCGACCCCAACCTTGGCAAGCGGGAGATTACGGCGTCCGACCGGTTCAACACATTTCAGCGGAGTGCCATTCGCTTCGACGCTGTTCGAAAGCGAGCCTAAGGGCCAGAATTGAACTGGGATGAACGGTGTGGAACCGCGCTGAACCGAAGTGGAGGCGCGTGCGTGTAACCGCGAGGTAACCGCCTTACGTTTCGCGATATTGGCAGATCGTTAAGCATGTTCCATAATCGTCGTCCCGAATCGGTATCGGAGGAGAACACATGGGCCCGGAGGTCGTCGCTACTCTGCTCACCGCCTTCCAAGAGGATGAACCGGGCGATCCAAGAAAGAGCTATCTCGCAATTCTAGCTGCAGGCCTGAACGAGTGCTGGACGGGGACAGCGCGCCCAAGTTCTGCAGGGCAGTTTCGTCCGGATCCAAGCCTAAGACTACCGGAAGCAGATGCTCAGAAACTCAAACGATCACAGCGATGCGGCGCACGGAAAGAGCTATCGGTGAGCTAGGGCACAATAGCCGGTTGGCGCTTTGGAATGTCGGCTTCTGCGACGTCCCTATTCGCGGCTGTAACTGCAGAATGGCCGGCACCGCTGAGGTCGCCGATCACCCTGACGTGAGCCGCTCGAATCACTCACTCCTAAGTTGGGCGAGCTCTTTCCCGATCGCGGCTTCCACTTCGTTCTCTTCGCCTGGCAGTTCCGGGAAGCCTGTCAGGACGATCTTGCCTATCGTGCGCCCGCCCTCGATGGCGGCGTGGGCGCGACGCAAGTTGGCAGCGTTGATCGGGCCATAATCTTCACCCAAGGTCGTGCGAATAAGCCCCTCGTCAACAAGCCCCGCCACATCCGTGAGGATCATGTGCTGCTGGATCATATCGGGGGTTTCGTACATCGAGCGGGCGAACATGAACTCCATATGGACAGCGGCTGCCTTGCTCTTCAGTTTCATGATGTCGAGCCTGCTTGGGTCGTCTATGAAGC
>JACCSN010000352.1 GCA_013812985.1 Hyphomicrobiales bacterium
TCGATCTCCTCCGCCTCGCCGGCGTCTCCAGGGACCCCGTGCACGAGAGAGCCGCGAACGAGGCGCGCGAGGCGCTGGCCCGCTACCGCGACGACATGCGCCGCTTCGTCGACGTGACGATCCGCAACGACAGCCTTGTCGCCAACATGTCCCGGCGGGCCGAGACGCTGATCAAGTTGACCGACCAGGCGCGCGAGCGCCAGCACCAGTCGAATGCCGACATCGTCGCCTCCCTGACGGAAGGCGACCGCAAGCTGCGGATGGCCCGCGACATCGTCGACCGGGTGCAGGAATTCAGCGTCGCGCTTGCCGCCCTCGAGCTGGCGCAGGCGCGGGCAAGTCCGCCGGCTGTGGCCGGCGAAGAGCCCGCGCGGCCACGCTGGAGCTTCGAGCTCGGGCGGATGCGCGGGGCGGCGGCGGCCCTGACGCAAGCCTTCGTCTCCGCCGGCCGCGATCAGGCCGCCCGCGACCTCGGCCGGCTCCTGATCGTCTACGAGACCAGCATCGCGCCGTTGGCGGACGCGGCCCTCGTCGCGGAAGCGGCGCGCAGCCCGACGCCGCCTGGCCGAGCGCTTGCCGATTGGCTCGACCGGCTGCTCAAGGTCTATTCGACCGAGCAGCGCTCGCTGCACGACGAGGTGGCCGAGCTGCTGACCTATTCCGTCCAGGCGGGCGAGACCGAACGGGCGACGCAGAACATCGCCATCGAGACGCTGAAGCTCGGCGGCCGCACGGCGGACGTGTTCGCCAGCCGCGACACAGCCGCCGCGACGGCGATCCACGACGAGAGCCTGGCGCTCGGCGAGGCGGTCGCCGCCATGCCCATCTCGCCGCTCATCCAGACGGAAATGATCGACGCCATCGGCCAATGGCGCGAGGGTCTGGCGACGACGATCGACGGGCTGAACGAGCAGAACCGCATCCTCAAGGAGATGGACGTCTCGGCCGCGCGCATGATCGAAGGCGCCCGCTTTCTGAACGAGATGCTGACGCGCAACGCCGAGCGGATCGGCGAACTCCTGCGCAACATCCTGATCTTCGGCGCCGCCACCGGGCTCCTGCTCGGTTCGGTGACCGGCATCGCCGTCGCCCAGTCGATCACCCGGCCGCTGAAGCGCCTGCAGCACCGGATGATGGAGCTGGCCGAGAATTCGCGCGCCGGTCCGATCGCCGAATCGCACCGGCGGGACGAGCTCGGCGACATGGCGCGCGCCACCAACGTCTTCATCACCGAGATTGGGCGGCGGGAGCAGGCGCTGCGCCATTCCAAGGAGCGGGCCGACGTGGCGCTCACCGAATTGCAGAAGACCCAGAGCGACCTGATTCAGGCGGAGAAGCTTGCCTCCCTCGGCCAGCTCGTGGCGGGCGTTGCGCACGAGATCAACACGCCGCTCGGCATCGCGCTGACGACGTCGACGCTGATCGGCGAAGAATCGAAGCGCTTCGCCGAGGCGGCGGCGTCCGGCAAGCTGCAACGCTCGGCCCTGGAACGATTCGTGGAGCGGATGCGCGAAGGCTCGCAGCTCCTCTTCTCCAACCTTACCCGCGCCGCCGACCTCGTGCACAGCTTCAAGCAGGTGGCGGCCGACCAGGCGAGCGGCGAGAAGCGCAGCTTCAGCATGGACGAATGGCTGCAGGATCTCCTCACGAGCCTCAGCCCGGTCCTGCGCAAGACCGGGCACGAGGTGGCGATTGAGTGCCCGCCCGGAGTCGACGTGAACACCTATCCCGGCGCGCTCGGCCAGGTGCTGACCAACTTGCTGGTGAATGCCGTCTCGCACGCTTACGACAAGGACGCGGCGGGTCGCCTCGCCATCCGGGTCAGCGAGCCGCGCGCCGACACGGTGCGGATCGTCTTCTCCGATGACGGCAGAGGCATCCCGCCCGACCATATCGGCAAGGTCTTCGACCCGTTCTTCACGACAGGGCGGAGCACCGGATCGACCGGGCTCGGCCTCCACATCGTCTACAATCTCGTGACCAGCCGGCTGCAAGGCCGCATCAATCTCTACAGCAAGGTCGGCAAGGGCACGCGCTTCACGATCGACATCCCCAAGACCTTGGCCGAAACATTGCCTGAGGGCGCGCCGGAGCGCCGTCCTCAGCTTATCGGAGCCTGAACATGCGAATTGCCATCCGCGGGGCGCTGGCCGCCGCCATCCTGCTTGCGGCCGGGGCGGCCTCCGCCAAGACGCTGGTCTTCTGTTCGGAGGGAAACCCGGAATCGCTCAATCCGCAGACCATGACGACCACCACCGGGATCAATGCCGGGCGGCCGTTCTTCAACAATCTCGTGGAGTTCGTCCCCGGTTCCACCGATATCATGCCGGGGCTGGCGGAATCGCTGACCATCTCGGCGGATGGGACCGAGTACACCTTCCACCTGAGACGCGGCGTCAAGTTCCATTCCAATGACGCCTTCCAGCCCAGCCGCGAGATGAACGCCGATGACGTGATCTTCTCCTTCGATCGCCAATGGAAGGAGGACCACCCGTACCACAATGTCTCGGCGGGCTACACCTACTTCCAGGACATGGGCATGCCCGAGCTCCTGAACGCCATCGACAAGATCGACGACTACACGGTGCGATTTCGGCTCAACCGTCCGGAAGCGCCCTTCCTCGCCAACCTCGCCATGCCGTTCAACGTCATTCAGTCGGCGGAATACGCCGACAGGCTGCTGAAAGCCGGCACGCCGGAGAAATTCGACGAGGCGCCGATCGGGACGGGTCCTTTCGCCTTCGCCGATTTCCAGAAGGATGTGGCCGTGCGTTACCGCGCATTCCCGGACTACTGGGCCGGCAAGCAGCCAATCGACACCCTGGTCTTTTCCATTACCCCGACGGCTTCGGTCCGCCTGACCAAGCTCAAGGCGGGCGAATGCCAGGTCATGGCCTTCCCCAACGCCGACGACCGGCCGCGGATCGAAGCGGATCCGGCGCTAAAATTCCTCGAGCAGGAGGGGCTGAACGTCGGCTACCTGGCGCTGAACACCGGCACGCCGCCTTTCCACGACGTCCGCGTGCGCCGCGCCGTCAACATGGCGATCGACAAGACGGCGATCGTCGAGGCCATCTA
>JACCSN010000358.1 GCA_013812985.1 Hyphomicrobiales bacterium
GGCAGTTCTTGGCCTTGCGTGAACAGGAGTACGTCAACGCGGCGAAGGTCGCGGGCGCGAGTGGTTGGCACATCATCAGCCGGCATCTGCTGCCGAACAGCTTGACGCCGATCATCGTCGCCCTCACCTTTGGCATTCCGACCGCGATCTTTACCGAAGCGGCGCTCAGCTTTGTTGGGGTCGGCATCTTGCCGCCCCAGGCAAGTTGGGGGCAGATGGTCGGCGACGCCAGCCAACCAGGCTATATCCAAACTGATCCTCACATGCTCGTCTTTCCGGTGCTTGCCATCGGCATGACGATGCTCGGTTTCACCTTCCTCGGCGATGGCATGCGCGATGCGCTCGACGTCCGTGGAACGGATTAGCGCGTGGTCAATCGGTGGCCTCAGCGATCGCCGTTGATGCTGGGGTTAACCAGGAGGGACAACGACGGGTCGATGCACGCCACGCCCGTGGCACCGATGAACCGAACCGCGATTCGCTGGAAAACGTGTAGATCGAGGAGGCAACGTCAATGACGATACGCCATGACAAAGCGACGCAAGCGCGATTAGAGGAGCAGCTGCGCCTCGCCAGCATCAACCGCCGCCGGTTGGTGCAGGGGGCCGCTGGCGCGGCAGGCGCGCTGACCCTGGCACCGTGGGGTTTCGGGCGTGGTCTGAGTGCCGCCGCGGCGCCGACCCTGGCTCAGGGGACGCCGATACCCGAGGCCGATGCGGAGCAGATTTTCCATCACTTCGTCTTGCAGGACGATCCGCTAACCTTCGATTTCAACGCCAATTTGTACGCCAACGCCGAGCCGGAGGCATGGTCCGGTCTTTTGACCTTCGACCCCGACGGCGTTCCGGTGGCGGACTGGGCGGAGAGCTGGGAGTCGAACGAGGACGGATCGATCTGGACGTTCCATCTTCGTCCGGAAAACACCGGCTGGACCAATGGCGACCCGGTGACGGCGGAAGATTTCGTCTGGTCGTTTGCGCGGATTCTCAGCCCGGAACCGGAAGGAGCCGCGGCGCCGAACTCCTATTCCTTCATTCTCTACGACGTCAAATATGGAGAGGCGTTCAGCACCGCCACCGCCGTCGAGAAAGAGGGCGATTCGCTCAATGGCAAAGTACCGACGGCGGAGGATCTCGGTCTGAAAGCGGTCGATGATTGGACCCTTGAAGTCACCCTTGAAGGGCCGAGCGCAAACTTTCCGCAGAAGGTGGCCTACACCGCCTGCGTCCCGGCGCACCGGCCCTCGGTCGAGGAGCATGGTGAGGCCTGGGCGCTAGGTGATGTGCCGCTCGTCAGCAATGGACCGTTCAAGCTCGACCTCTGGGAAAAGGGCGTCAAGTGCGAGCTGTCACTCAACGAGAACCACTGGGCAGCGGAGCAGATCCGGTTGCAGCGCGTGATCGATCCGGTGACACCGGCGGCCAATAGCGTACTGGCATTCGAGCAGGGGACTGGCGATCAACAGCTCGACTGGACCCCGGTTGGCGCCGACAATCTCTCCCGCTTCCAGGAAGATCCAGAGCTTTCGCCGCTGCTGCGTCAGTATGTCTACCCCGGCATCTGGATGCTGCTGCCGTCGAACGGGGTGGCTCCTTTTGACCAACTTGAGGTCCGGCAGGCGCTGAGTCATGCGATCGACCGGGAGCGACTGGTGACGGTGACGAATAATTTGGCGATCCCCGCCAACTGCATGGTGCCGATCGGTGTCTATGGGTACATCGATGACCCGGAGATCACTGGCATCCAGAACTTCGATCCTGAATTGGCGATGTCGTTGCTGGAGGGGACCGAGTTTGCCGGCGGTCAAAACTGGCCTGAGATCACGATCCTTATGCGCGGCTCCGAGGAAGTCTACAACTCCGACCTGATGCTCAATGATATTCTGGCCCAGCTTCAGCAAAATCTGGGCATGAGTATTCAGATTGAGAAGCTGGTCGGCGAAGGGAACTTCCGGCCGCGACTGCTCGAGAACCGGGATCAGCTCGTCTGGATTCGCTGGTGGTACGACTACCCCGATCCCGACAACGGCTACTACGACATGTTCTACGGCGGCAAGCCGGTGGGTTCGAAACGTCAGGCCTGGGCGAACGAAGAGTTCGACCAGATCTGCATCGAGGCGAAGGGTGAGCTCGATCCCGACGCTCGCTTGGAGCTCTACAAGCAGGCGGAGACGATCATTCAGGAGGATGTTGGGTATATCCCGGTGGTCTTCCGGGTCGATCAATACGCCTTCAAGCCGTG
>JACCSN010000368.1 GCA_013812985.1 Hyphomicrobiales bacterium
GGGATGCAGCACCCACAGATCGAGGCGATCAAGCTCGCAATGGCCGATGTCCGCGCCCATGTGGGCGACCCGGATGGCATGCGCGTTTCCACGGAATGGCTCCTCGACCCGGACCGCATAGAAATCCTCCAGCAAACGATCATGCCGAGCGCCGCACCGGCCTTCAGCCCGGGCCACGACGGCGGCACCGTCTACCTCGCCGCGGCGGACGCAAGCGGGATGATGGTCTCCTTCATCCAGTCCAACTACCACGGCTTCGGCTCGGGCGTGGTCGTGCCGGGCACGGGAATCGCGTTGAACAACCGCGGCGCGTGTTTCGTGACGACGCCCGGCCACCCGAACCGCGTCGGCCCCGGCAAGCGGCCGCTCAACACAATCATCCCCGGCTTCATCACCAAGGACGGCGCGCCGGTCGCCGCCTTCGGCGTGATGGGCGGAACGATGCAGCCGCAGGGGCATCTGCAGCTGGTGAGCCGGATGCTCCTGTCCTATCAGAATCCGCAGGCCGCCATCGATGCGCCGCGCTGGCGGGTGGAAGGCGACGAGGTGTGGATCGAGGCGTCGATGCCCGCCGAAGTCAGGCAAGGTTTAGCGGCGCGCGGGCACCGGCTCCGCGTCGCCACGCCGCTGGATTTCGGCGCGGCGCAGATCATCTGGCGTCTCGACGACGGCTATCTGTCGGCGACGGAAACCCGCCGCGACGGCGCCGCCGTGGGGTTCTGAACTCCTGATCGGCGCGTTCTCATCGCGTCGGCGGCTCAGCTCGCCAGCATCCCCGCCAATTCGGCGACCGCTCGGTCGAGCTGCGGGTCGGCGCCCGCCGCATAGGGGAGTTCCTGTGGAACCTCGATGTCGGGCGTGACACCGACCCCTTCCAGTCGCTCGCCGTCGATATGCACGTCCAGCACCGCCACCTCCAGCAGGCTGTTGTCGGCGAGCAGGAAGGCGCGCCCCGCCACCACCGCGCCCGCCGTCCGAGCGCCGATCAGCGGCACGCCGGCGCTCTGGAGGCCATGCGCCAGGATCTCCATGCCGCTCCGCGAGCCGGCGTCGATGATGCCGACGATGGGCTTCCGCCAGCGGGCGTTGGCGATGTGCGTGTCGCCGTCGCGTTCGGTCAGCTCGACCCGCGGCGCGCGGCCGACGAAAATGTCCGCCGCATCGGCCGGCGCGCCGCCCCAGCGGCCGCGCATGTCGACGACCAGGCCGTCGGCGCCCTCCAGCGGCTCCGAGGCGAGAAGCTCCATGACGAGGTCCTCGACGCCCGAAAACGCAAAGGCCCAGAGCCGAAGATAACCAATTCGGCGGCCGTCCTTCTCGATGATCCGAGCGCTCTCCCGAATCGCGTTCATCAGCGAATCGCGCGGCTGGATGGTCTCGACGGGAACGCTGATCGCCAGCGGCGCGGCATTGGGCGCGCGCCGGACCTCCAGGCTGACGCTCCGGCCGACCTTGCCCCGGAACGAGGCGATCGGGGCGTAGGGCATGCCGTCCACCGCGAGAATCTCGTCGCCAGCCAGGACTCCGGAGCGATCGGCCGGCCCGCCATCGTAGACATAGGCCACGAAGGTCTTTTCGCCGATCGTCCGCGGGGCAATGCCGATGCCGGGATAGGTGACGACGCCTTCCGGCGGGAAGAGGTCCATCCGACGCCGGCCGAGCCCCCGGTGAAACACCTCGGCGAGCTCGTAATAGTCAATCTGGTCAGGCGTGAACCGCCCGGTATGGGTGGCGCCGAGCGTCGCCAGCCAGGCCTCGCTCGCTTCAGCCAAACCAGCGCCGGATAGCGCCATGTCCCTGAAGCGGCTCGCGCTGGCGCCGAAAGGCCCGAGCCCGTCCTTGTCGAAGAATTCGCGGCCGACGATGCCGGCGATCTCGTTGATGACGGCGGCTGGTCGGACATCTGGCCTCAGCAGCACTTCGGCGCGCGGCGCCGTGGTGGAAAGAAGGAGGGTGAGGACAAACGAAATTTTGAGTTCGAAACGCGGAGCCATTGCGCCTGCCTTTGTTTGCATGACGCTTCTTTGACGTGCGAGATAGGCAATTGCGCGGCACTCCGTTCGAGACGCAGGTCGGATCGGGGTCGGGATGCGGGGGAGCCGTTCGCCGATTCTTAAGCAGACCGATCTAGCTTGGCCGTCATGGTGGACGAGCCTGCCCCAACGAGCCTGCAAAGCTTGCTTCTGTGGATCGTCGCGGCGATCGTTGCGGTCGACTGCGTCTGGGCGGCGTTCTCCGGCTTTCAGATCGACGGTCTCGCCTATCTCGGCCTCGCCGCGATCTCAGCAGCCCTTTTTGCCGGCGCTTGGTTTTACAGCAACGTACGCCCGGATCAGCGCTTGTGCGCGATGCTTTTCGGAACAGGGTTCCTCTGCGCGTTCTCCGCCGCTTTCAGCGCCCTCAATTACATGCTGTTGACGGTCGCGGGCCCCCGGATCGACGATCTTCTGGCCGCGTTCGACCAATCCTTAGGGCTCCACTGGCCGGCGCTCGTGCAGAGCGCTGCGGACCATCCAATGGTGAACACGATCCTGGCTGTCGCCTATGTCTCGCTTCTGCCCCAGATCGCGGCGCTCGTTGTCGCGCTCGGTTTGTTCGGCCGCTGGCGGACCATCTACTCGCTTTGCCTGGCGGTCGCGATTTCGGCGGCATTAACCGTTGCGTTCTGGACGGCATTCCCGTCCTTCGGCCCGTTCACGGTCTATCAACTCGATCCGGCGCTCGCGAGCCGAACCATTCTCGTGGTCGATGCGGGATATGTGCAGAGCCTGGTCCCCCTCAGGCCGACGGGCCGGGCCGGATCGCGCCGGACCAGGTCAAGGGCCTCATCGCCTTTCCATCCTTCCATGCCGTTCTAGGTGTCCTGGTGGCCTGGTATGCGCGGGAGCTGCCGCTGCTTCGCTGGGCGGCTCTCGGCCTCAATCTGCTTCTGCTCCTGGCGACGCCGGTTCATGGCGGACATTTCGTCATCGATATCGCCGCCGGAATCGTCTTGGCGCTGGCGACCGTCGCCCTGGTGAGCCGGATCGCGGCCGGCCGGCCGGCGCGAAGCCGATCCGGGCGTTTGGTCATCGAGGCTCCACGCGCTCCTCCGCACGAGCCGGCGCCCCAGCCCACGAACTAACCCCGACCGAGCAAACGTCAGAGGCCGCCGGCGCCGCCGCCCTCCGGCCGCCAGTCGATCGTCACATGGCCCGGCTCCGCCGCGACGCGACGGAGCCAGGCCTCGATGCCCGGATAGCGCGAGAGGTCGAAGCCGCCCTCCCCGGCGACATGCGTGTAGGCGTAGAGGGCGATGTCGGCCACCGAATATCGGCCGCCGGCGAGCCAGTCCGACTGGGAGAGTCTCAGCTCCATAATGCCGAGCGCGCGGTTACCGGCATCGGCCAGGCTCGCCAGCCGGTCCGGCGTGCGCAGCACGGCCCGCTCCGGCGCGGTGAGGATGGAACGGCGGACCGCTATCGCCGTCTCGTGGCTGTATTGCTCGAAGAACAGCCACTCATAGACCTTGGCTCGATCGAATTTGTCGGCCGGGAGATAGACCGTGCTCTCCGCCAGATGGAGGAGCATGGCGTTCGATTCCGCCAGGCGGCGTCCGTCCTCGAACTCCAGGAGCGGCACCTTGCCGTTCGGGTTCTTGCGGAGGAAATCCGGCCCTCGCGTCGACCCGTCATGGGCGTTAACGTCCACGATCCGGAAGGGAACTTCGAGCAGCGCCATGAGAAGCCGCGGCTTGTAGCAATTCCCCGAGCGCTGCTGCGAATAGAGCGTGTGCATCGGCCCTCACTCCTCGGATGTTCCGGTTTTCGCAGTCCGATCGTTGAACAGGATCTTGTTGCCGAAGGGGTCGAGCACCGTCATGCAAGCGCCGCCCCACGGCGGCCGTTCGACCCCGGGCCTCAGATAGCGATACGCCTTGGCTCGAAGCTCCCGATGCAAATCGAAGACGCCCTCCATCTCGACGAAAACCGACGAGCCGGGACAGCAGTCTCCGTGGTGCTCCGTCAAATGCAGCACGAGATCGTCACGCCTGACCTGGATGTAGGCCGGCGAATTCTCATCGAAACGGTG
>JACCSN010000375.1 GCA_013812985.1 Hyphomicrobiales bacterium
ATCAGTCCGGAAAGGGGCCAGGCGCCGGAGATTCGACGCAAATCGGACGCCTCGGCCGATGCCTCGACCGGCAGGCGCGAAAAGAACGACAGCGCCGTCAAGGTATCAACGGGAAGGTGGCGCAGGCGGGCAATAAGGTCGGTCATGCGGAGTTCTGTTCCAGACAGGCCAATGCCGCTCGCGAAGCTTTGCGGTGCGAGTTATGCCCGTATAAACGCGCCGGCCGGCCGCGAGAACCCTTGCTCGCGGCCAAGCAAAGGCGAAGCGATCATGGACCGTGCCGCATCCGGGCTCCCATTCGACGACATCAGGCGACTGATCCGTGATCTGCCCGGCCCGGACGAAGCCGCGGCCGCCGCCGTGCGCAGGCGCGACGCGCTGCTGACGAAGCCGGGCGGCAGCCTGGGCCGGCTGGAGGCGCTGGCGGAATGGACGGCGGCCTGGCAGGGGCGTGCGACGCCGCTGGTGACACGGCCGCTGGTGGCGATCTTCGCGGCCAATCACGGCATCGCCGCGCGTGGCGTCTCGGCCTTTCCGCAAGCCGTCACACGGCAGATGGTGGAGAATTTCGCCGCCGGCGGAGCGGCGATCAATCAGATCTGCAAGGCGTATGATCTCGGACTGAAGGTGTTCGAGCTCGCCCTCGACCATCCGACTCCCGACATCTGCGAAGAAGACGCCTTCGACGAGAAGGGCTGCGCGGCGACAATCGCCTTCGGCATGGAGGCGATCTCAGGCGGCGTCGACCTGCTCTGCATCGGCGAGATGGGCATCGCCAACACCACCGTCGCCGCCGCGATCTACCACGCGCTTTATGGCGGCGCGGCGGCCGACTGGGTCGGACGCGGGACGGGGGTCGACGATGCCGGCCTCGCCCGCAAGGCGGAGGCGATCGCCGGTTCCGTGGCGCGGATCGGCGGCGAGCGTGATCCGCTGGAGATTCTGCGGCGGTTGGGGGGGCGGGAGATCGCCGCGATGCTTGGCGCCATCCTGGCCGGGCGCATGGAGCGCGTGCCGGTCATCGTCGACGGCTTCGTCGCCACCGCAGCGGCGGCGATCCTCTTTGCGCTGCGGCCGGACGCGATCGACCATTGCCTGTTCGCCCACCGCTCCGCCGAGGCGGCGCATGGCGCGGCACTGCAGCGGCTCGGAAAATCGCCGCTCCTCGACCTAGGGCTCCGGCTCGGCGAGGGGAGCGGCGCAGCCATCGCCGCGGGCCTGGTGAAAGCGGCGGTGGCGATGCACAACGGCATGGCGACGTTCGCGGAGGCCGGGGTGGCGGGAAGGGAGTAGAGGGCTGCTGCGGTCAGGCCTCCCTTAACTAGGCGAACGCGGTTGAAAAAGAAGTAAGCTCAAGTAGGCTTTTCGCCGAGCTTTGTTTGCCCGGCCAAACCGCGCTAAGGCAGTTCTCGCCGTGAAAACAGCTAACGTGACATCCGATGCCGTAAATGGGATCAGCGGATCATAATCCGCCGCGTGTCTCCCCTTTTGCAAGTCAATCGTTGCGATGCTGAAGGCCTGAATGTTCCGTCCAAAGCCACCAGGAGGTGCAAACTCCGCATATCTAAGCGGGAGGGTCTGCTTCCGAGCTTCCTCGCAAATCTCACGTAGCCGGCGATGATCTAAGCTTCTGTAGACAAGCGCATACCGCTTTGTGGCGCGATCGGCTGCGCGTACAACCTCATTTGCTGCGGCAGTAGCTACAAAGTGAAATACAGCGTAGTAAGCAGCAGAGACAGCGCGCCTGAGATCGACCTGCCGAGGCCGCCCGCTTGTCGGAGGAATCGCCAGCCGTTCCGCTTGCTCCAAAAGGTGCTCAGGATTCGGGACTGTCACCTACGTCTAGCTCAGCCTGAGTCGCATATCGCACAAGTGGATAGCGTTCCTCGCCCGCTTCGCCCAACTTGTTGTGGATCCCGACCAAAGTGTCGAGAACCGAATCTCCTTTCAGCTTCTCCATCCCATCGGGCTTGATGACGATCGTAATTCGAACGGCCTCCTCACCTTCCGAATCGATAGTCGGCTCGCTCATCACCCGTTCGACTATCTCGCGGGTGAGATACGCCGTGGCGACTTCGGCCACGATCTCGTCGATTTTCGCTTGCGGCAGCATAAGTCGACCTATAGCGCAACCGAGCCAATCTGCGAAGCGCCGTCATCCGCCTTTCGCAGCGTCACGGGCTTGTTCGCCTGTACGGAGTCCACGGGCTCGGGTCGCGGGTGAAGGAGAACACCAGGCGCTTTACCTGCAGGTTGGCGGTCGCTTCGGCGCCTGCGAGACCTTGCTCCGGAGCGTGAAATCGCCACCATGCAGATGACGAGGGCCAGGATGTTCGGGAATGCCCAGCCGGATACCTTACCGCGCCATGGCGCCCTTCAGAGCCGCGAAGCAGATCGGGTCGATTGCCGGTCCCACGCTCTCCGCCATGATGTCGAACGCTTTCGAGATCGGAATGGGGCCGCGATAGGGTCGGTCCGCGGTCAGGGCATCGAACACATCGGCGGTCGTGATGATTCGTGTCTCGAAGCGGATTTCATCGCCACGGAGCCTTCTCGGATAACCATTTCCGTCCAGCCGTTCATGGTGCGCGCCAACGACGCGCGCCATGTCGCGGAACGGCCCGATGCGTTCCAGGATGGTTTCGCTCAACTCGGCGTGACGCTGCATGGCCGCCCATTCGCGTGAATCGAGCTTGTCCGGCTTGTCGAGGATTTGATTGGAGACGCCAAGCTTTCCGATGTCGTGCAGCAACGCCGCCCGTCTCATCCAGCGGCGCTGGTCCGGCGACATGCCCAACTCACCGGTGATGAGGTCGGTGAACAAGGCCACGCGCTCGCTATGCCCGTGCGTGTAGGGGCTCTTGGCGTCGATGATCTTGGCGAAGGCGAAGGCGATGTCGTCGAAGTAATCGTCGTCCACCAGTTCGACGCGGCGCCCCGGGTCGAGTGCATAGACGGCCTCTTCGATCCGGTCCGATCGCAGCGTTTCCCAAAAGTCCGGCCGGGTGGCGACCCGTTCGAAGCTGGCCACGAGCGCAGGATCGAACCAGGTTCCGGATCGGTGCAGTGTCTCCTGAAGCGCCTGTTCGCGACCCCCGCCTGTTTGAAAAACATCGATGACCTGCGCCAGGAGGGCGATGCGCGCAAAGATGGAGATGTCCTCCCCGCGCAGGTTACTCGGCTTGCCGTTGCCGTCCCAATGCTCGTCAAGGTCCCTGATGCCATCCGCGACAGCTTCGGAGAACCGCAGCCGGCGGGCGATCTGCGCGCCGCGCTGGCATCGCGTCTCGATGAGCTCCTTGGCGATCTGGCCGCCATTCTGGACGATGTTCACCATGGCCATGAAGCGCTCGGCTAGACCTGTCTGCAAGCCGGTATGCGAAAGAACGAAGCGGAGAACCTGCGGCAGCCCGTCGCCGATAGTCTTGAAGTCGTGCTTGAATTCGATATCATCGGTCAGATAAAGCTGACAGATCCGGGCGGCATTGCTGCTGCAGCCTAGATCCTTCAGCAGCAGAGTGTAGTAAAGCGTCGTCTGGTCCGCGTCGGGCAATCCGAGCTGCCGGCCGATGTTGACGCCGATCCAGCAGCAACGCACGCAATGGCCGGCCGGCTGGCCCTCGGTCATGTCGAGGGCATAGCTGAGCGCGCCCAGCAACTCGGCGAGGCGGATTTTCGGCCGGTCGGAGGGCCGCAAATCGACCTTGGGCGACGCCGCCGCGGAAACGGTTTCACGCCCTGCCGGGTTCTGATCTCCCATTCTTGCCAGGTCGATCGCGGCCCGGTTCACGTTCGGCTCACCCCGCCTTGCGCAGCGTCGCGGGCTTCTTCGCCTGCATCAGCGTCCACGTGCTCCGGTCGCGGGTGAAGGCGGAGACGACGCGCTTGGCGGGCAGGGTGGCGATCGCTTCCGTGCCGACGCCGAGCTTGCTGCGGAGCGTGAAGTTGCCGCCGTGCAGGTGGATGAGCGCCTGGACGATCGGGATGCCGAGCCCGGTTCCCTGCTCGGCGGTCTTGATCGAGATGGAGCCCTGGCCGAAGGCCGACAGCACGATCGGCAGCTCGTTCTCCGGTATGCCCGGTCCGTTGTCGATGACCGAAACATATTGACCGCCGGCCTGGGTGCGCCCGACCTTGACGGTGACCTCGCCGCCCGGCGGCGTGAATTTCAGCGCGTTGGAGACAAGGTTCAGGACCACCTGGCGCATCGCCTGCTCGTCCAGGACGATCTTCGGCAGATTGTCCTCGAAAACCTCGCTGACCGTGATCTCCTTCTGCCGCGCTTTCAGATCGAGGAGCGAACGGGCCTCGCGCGCGATTTCCGTGAGCGACGTGAGCTCCTCGCGGAGCTCGCGCTTGCCGGCCTCGATGCGCGACAGGTCGAGGATGTCGTTGATGATCCGTAAGAGATGCTGACCGCTGGCGTTGATGTCGTCGAGATAGGTCTTGTAGGCCGGCGTGCCGATTGGCCCGAGCATCTCGCCGCGCATGAGCTCCGAGAAGCCGAGGATGGCGTTGAGCGGCGTGCGCAATTCGTGGCTCATCGTGGCCAGGAACTGCGATTTGGCCATGTTGGCCGCCTCGGCGCGCCGCCGCGCCTCGTCGGAGACGGCCTTCGCCTGCTCGAGCTCGGCGAAGATGGCGTCCTTCTCGGCGCGGTAGCCGAGGTTCTGCGCGTGCTGGGCGTAGAGATGGCTGGTGAGGTGCAGGAACAGGATCTCCGCGCCCAGTGTGCACACCGCGACCGAGACGTTGAAGAAGGTCGGGTCCATGATGTGGACGGCCGCCATGCAGAGCGCGATCGGCAACGTGCTGGCGACCGCGGCGGCCGGTATCGGCGAGGCCAGGAGCGCCCCGACCGACAGCACCACGATGACCGCGGCAAGCCTGATGATGCCGATCCCGCCGGCTATCTCCAGATCGCCGCTTGCCGGGATGAGCAGCGGGAAGACGGCCCAGCACATGCCATAGACAAGGTCGCGATTGACGAAACGCCGCTTCCAGACATAGAGGCTCGCATGCGTGAGGCCGTCGCGCAGGAACGAGCGGGACGCGCTCAGCGCGTAGATATGCAGGCAGAGCATGACGCCAACCCAGGCGATCGCCTGATAGAGGCCGCCGAGGAACCCGATCACTCCGCCCATGAAGAGCACGAGGGCAGGGATGGCGGCATAGGAGGAGAGGCGGTTCTTGGCGAACTGCTCGGCCATCTCCTGCTCGAAATGGAACAGGTTGCGGCGAGGCGCGCTGTCTTCCGGCAGGTTGCGGAGGAGGGCGCGGGTGATGAGCCGTCGCCGCGCGGCGCGAGACGTTTTTTCAACCGGGGAAGTGTGGATCGCCTCCGTCGCGGGGACCATAGCCCGAAGCCGCCATTCCATTGCCTGCGCAAGGCTTTGCATGCGCGCGGTTAAGATTGCGCGAGCCGTCTTGGTTAAGATTGTTCGGCGTTCGGCTGGGCCGGCGTGCGCCGGCGGGGATGCTGCATGATGGAAATGCCGGCGAAGGCCGGAGAGAGCCTGGAGGCGCTGGCGCGGGCCTTGCGCGCTTGCCGCATCTGCGTCGAGCGCCCCATCGGAGCGGGGTTGCCGCACGCACCAAATCCGATCGTCCGCGTCTCGGACACGGCGCGGCTCTGCATCGCCAGTCAGGCGGCCGGCACGCTGGCCCATGCCTCGTCGATTCCCTTCAACGACCGCTCAGGCGACCGATTGAAGGGCTGGCTCGATCTTTCGCGCGAGGAATTCTACGATTTCTCGCGCGTGGCGATCGTGCCGATGGGCTTCTGCTTTCCCGGCCAGGACGCGACAGGCGGCGACCTGCCGCCCCGCCGGGAATGCGCGCCGGCCTGGCGGAGCCGCATCTTCGCCGCCATGCCGCGGATCGAGCTCATTCTGGCGATCGGCCAATATGCGCAAGCCTGGCACATCGGGCCGGCTCGAAAGCGCGGGCTGACGGCGACCGTCGCGGCATGGCGGGAATCGTTGTCGGAGGCGCGCCGGCCCATGATCCTGCCGCTGCCGCACCCGTCCTGGCGCAATAATGGCTGGCTTAAACGCAATCCCTGGTTCGAGGCGGAATTTTTGCCTGAGCTGAGGCAGCAGGTGCGGCGGCTGACCAAAACCTGAATGTTCTCGCGGGGAATGATGTTCCGATATGCCCGGTGAAAAAGCGCGAAGGCGCAACGATTGACGGCGGTAGGCCCGATCAGATAGAAAATCGTTTCTGCCTTCGCTTAAGGACCGACCCGCCATGGACCGGCTCGACCGCATGATCCTGACCGTCTTGCAGGAGGACGCCACGATCCCCGTCGCGGAGATCGGCCGGCGTGTCGGCCTGTCCACGACACCCTGCTGGCGGCGCATCCAGAAGATGGAGGAGGACGGCGTCATCAAGGGGAAGGTGGCGGTGCTGGAGCCCGCCAAGGTCAACGCCAAGGTGACCGTCTTCGTGTTCATCACGACCAACCAGCACAACGAGGACTGGCTGACGCGCTTCTCCAGGATCATCGGCGAGTTCCCCGAAGTGGTGGAGTTCTACCGGATGAGCGGGCAGGTGGA